>CAZPFI010000079.1:0-9161 GCA_964585795.1 uncultured Muribaculaceae bacterium
CTGTTGAAACTGTAAGTCCTCCTATTATTGAGATACCCATCGGTTGCCAGATCTCAGAGCCCTCACCCAGCCCTATGGCCATAGGAAGCATACCCAGGATTGTTGTCACTGTGGTCATAAGAACAGGGCGAAGTCTGGATTTTCCTCCCGAAACGACAGCCTTCATAACACTCATTCCCCTCTCTTTGTTAAGGTTAATGTAGTCAATGAGCACAATTCCGTTCTTAACAACAATCCCAACAAGCATCACAGCACCAATAAGGGCAATTAAGCTTAGTGAAGTACCGGTAAGCCACAGTGCCAGGAATACTCCAGTAAATGCAAATGGCAATGAGAACATAATTATGAAAGGATCTCTGAAAGATTCAAACTGTGCTGCCATAACAATATATGTGAGCATAATCACCAGCAATAAAAGAGTAATCATATCGGAGAAGGACTCCATCTGCTCTTCGTATGAACCCGAAGGTTTTACTACTATGTTTGCGGGAAGTACAAGTTTGTCAATAGCTGCATTAACATCTGCTGCTATATCTCCCAGGGCCCTGTTGTAAACCGAACCGCTAACTTTAATCACACGCTCTCTGTCGAGGTGGTCTATTGAAGGTGGCGCAAAATCTTCAATCACATCTGCAACTTCACTCAATCTTACCTTTGTTCCCTGGTTGCTGTAAAGAAGAATAGCCCTTATGTCCTCAATATTGGAGCGGTAATTAATCTGATGCCTTACCACAATGTCGTACTCCTCCCCGTCTTCTCTGAATCTGGTTGTTATTATTCCATTTATCCTGTTGCGAACTGCTGTGGCAGCTGAAGTAAGAGTTATTCCGTTCATTGCAAGTTTTGCCTTGTCGAACTGTACCCTAAGCTGTGGCATATAGTTCTCGCGACTCAGTTTAACATCTCTCAGTCCCTTAGTATTTCTCATAATTTCAGCAATTTCATCTGCAACCCTCTCGGAGTCTCTCATGTCAAAACCAAGAACATTCATCTCAAGAGATGAGCCACCTGTTCCCATTCCCCGGCTAGATCCTCCGGGCATAACCTCAAAGCGGTAAATTTCGGGTATGGTCTCAAGATCTTTTCTTATAAGGTCTGATATTTCAAAGATATCCCTTTCCCTCTCCTTTACATTCACAAGCCTCATTGTATAGGATATCATATGACTTCCGGAACCGCTCACAGATAGGAAAATATTAGATCCGTCCGATTGTCCCATTGTGGTTGAAATAACCTCTATTTCGGGATACTTATCTCTCCAGAGAGAGTAGATATATTGGTTAAGTTCTCTTGAGACCTCAACCCTTGTGCCAACAGGAAGTTCTACCCTAACACCTATCTGTGAGTTGTCGGACGAAGGGAAGAAGTCTGTCCCAACCCGCGTAAGTAAAAAAATGCTGGAGACAAAAAGGAAAAACGCAGAGACCATCACCAGAATTCTATGACCAAGGGCCCATTTAAGGAAGATCTCATATCCCCTGTCAAGAGCATCAAGGCCTCTCTCAATTGGTGCATAAAAATACATAAATGCCTTGCTTCGCTTTGGATCTTTCCGCAACATTGTTGAACTTAGCATTGGGGTAAGAGTAAGTGCGGC
Source organism: uncultured Muribaculaceae bacterium (assembly GCA_964585795.1). Classification (GTDB taxonomy): domain Bacteria; phylum Bacteroidota; class Bacteroidia; order Bacteroidales; family UBA932; genus Bact-08. The sequence goes on from CAZPFI010000079.1 coordinate 1,598, forward strand.
TATAGTTGAAACTGTAATAATTATTGTAACTATCCAACCCAATTGCTTAAACATAATTCCAGCCAAGCCCGAAACCATTGTCAGAGGGAAGAACACCGCCACAATTGTAAGGGTTGATGCCACAACTGCAACTGCCACCTCATTTGTCGCATAAATAGCTGCGTCACGTGGCTTACTACCTCTCTCTATGTGTGATGTAATGTTCTCAAGCACAACAATAGCGTCGTCAACCACCATTCCTATTGCAATGGATAATGAACTTAAGGATATTATATTAAGGGTGTTGCCCGTTATCATCAGATATATGAATGCTGCAATCAACGATACCGGAATTGTAAGTATTATTATAAATGTAGCCCTCCATCTTCCGAGGAAGAAGAGCACCACTATCATTACAAACAGACCTGCAAGCAATACCGTCTCTGTAAGCGATCTTATACTTCCTCTTATAAAATCGGCTGAGTCAAGTACCATTACCAACTGAATATCCGGAGGAAGAGTCGGTTTTATAATCTCAAGCTCTTTGGCTATTTTATCGGAAATATCAACCACATTGGCTCCTGATTGTTTCTGTATAATAATTGTTGCTGCTCTCTCTCCGTTAGTAAGAACCTCAGAAGATCTCTCCTTTAGTGTATCCTTTACTACGGCAACATCTTTTATATAGATGTTTTTACCCATATAACTTCCGATAATTACATCACTTATCTCATTACTTGATTTGAACTCTCCTTCAACTCTCACCGAAAAGGTTTCTGTACCAATGTCAATATTTCCTCCGGGAACATTACTGTTCTCCATGGCGAGAATGCCGGCTATCTGCTCGATTGTTATATTGTATGCCTCCATTTTACGGGGGTCGGTAAGCACCTGTATCTCCCTCTGAGGTGCCCCTGAGATAGAGACAGAGGCAACTCCGTTGATCCTGTTTAATGGATTGGCAACCCTGTCTTCCAATATCTTATATAAACCCTGTTCGTTTTGAGTAGTCCTGGCAGAGATTAGTGCTACCGGAATCATTGTGGAGTTGAATTTGAGTATCACCGGGTTTTCTACAGCATCGGGGAGAAAGTTCCTCAACATATCTATCACCGAGCGTATATCATTAACCGCCTCATCCATATCAGTTCCATACTCAAACTCCACTGTTATAAGAGAGATATTATCCTTTGACGTGGATGTGATTCTTTTAAGATTCGATACAGTACTCAAAGACATCTCCATTCTCTTGGTAACATTCTGCTCTATATCGGATGCACTAGCTCCCGAATAGGTAGTCATGATCATTACTGCGTTGAGCTCTATCTCGGGATAGAGGTCAACCGAAAGTCTCGAGTAAGAGAACAACCCCATCACCATCAATCCTATAAAAACAAGGGCTGTGGTAACAGGTTTTTTAACTGCACTTTCGTATATTCTCATCTTTTAATTCTATTAATTCTTATTAAATTGTATTTCGAAGTTCGATTGAGAAACCTCTACCTTAGAGCCGTCAATCAGGTTAGTATTTCCCGCGACTATAATCTTTTGTCCGGGTTCGAGGCCACTAAGTATCTCATATATATTGCCGACTCTCTTTCCAACTTCAACTTTTGTATATACTGCTTTATCCCCTTCGAGTACAAAGACATAATTGTCATTTGTTCCCTGTTGTTTAATAACGGCTCTGTCAGAGACAACTACTCTCTCCTTTGTTCCAAAGTCTACCTTTGCTCTAGCAAACATCCCGGGACGAATCTCCAGAGATGGGTTCTCGATTCTAACCTCAGCTACAAATGAGCGTGTTGCTGCATCAATTACCGGGTGAATAAGCATTACCCTGCCTTTAAAGCTCCTTCCGGGGTATATATCCAGAGTAATCTCTACCGGAGTACCCACCTTTACTTGCGGGAAAAACTCTTCAGATATATTTATAAGTATTTTTACCGGTTGCATCTGCATTACCACCAATATCGGTTGACCGGTAGCAAGATCGCCATCATCAAAATTGCGCTGAACTACAATTCCGTCAACCGGTGAAAGCAGTTTTGTGTTTCTGTCAAGGTTGGCTATGCTCTCCTCTGCAATCTTAACCTGGGTCTTCATCTGGTCGTACTGCTGAGCAGGTATTCCGCCCGCGTTGTAAAGTGCCTCAACTCTGGATAGATCCAGTTTTAAATTCTCAAGCTGAATCTTTGCCTGTGCATAGTTTATGCTCTCCATCTGCACCAATAACTGTCCTTTCTTCACTCTGGTTCCAACCTCAACATATATCTTTTCAACTCTCTGGGCTGCTGAGCTCGATATGAAGTTCCGGTACATTGGCTGTATATTTCCGGTGAATTCTATTACCTGTTCAACAGATGCCTTGCCAACTTCTGCCACCTTGACAGGGAAAACTTTTTCCTTTTGTTCTTGCTGTTCTTCTGTTGTTGTGCAGGATGCAAGAACAAGAACACTAAAAATTAATAGAGATAATGCCTTTTTCATATTTTTTTAATATTTGATTTCATTTAATTAGTTGTTTATATGCTCTGAACCCAACACCCTCTCATACTCTGTTTTTGCTTTGATATAGTCGAAAATGGTCTGGTTTAAGTTTAGTTGCGACCTGGTGAGAGCTACCTCTGTATCGTTCAACTCCAGAAGAGTTCCGGTACCGGTTGTATATCTCACTTTGGCAATTTCATAACCCTTTCTTGCCTGAGCAACTGCCTCCCTGTCCGATTCCAGCTGAACCTGCGCCCTCTTCATCTCATTAATTGAATTTTTTATAGCCAGTGACAGATTCTGCTCCATAAGCTGACGCTGCATACCTAGTTGCTGTATACCAACTTGCACCTGCTTCTCTTTAAGAGACACCGAAAACTTGTTAAAGATTGGTATCTGAAGTGCCAGTCCTACAGCAATTGAGTTTGCCCATGGCTTACTGAAAGAAAACTCCTCGCTCTGCATTTGCAACTGATAGCTTCCAAAACCTGCAAGAGAGGGCAGCCGTTGAGAGCGCACCAGCTGATAGTTCTTGTTCATCTTCTCTAACTGAATATCAAGACTCTTTAGGGAGCTGTTATTTGCGAGGGAGAACCCTTCAATACCTTTAAAATTCTCTATCTCCTGCCTGTAACCCTCTATGTCTCCCAGTAGTTTAACAGGAGTATTTAAGTCGAGAGAGAGAAGTACCCTAAGCTGCATATATGCAAGCTCAAGTCCGCTCTTTGCCTGAGTAAGTGTGGGCAACAGATTTCTTACGACAACATCGGACCTTATCATGTCGTACTCCGACGCAAGACCGTTCTTATACATGTTTTTTATATTCTCTGCTGTTTCACGGGCATTATTATAACTCTCTTCAAGAACCTCAATAGATTGCTCCATCATTAGAATTCCAAAAAACGAATTCTTAACCTGGGCAATCAACTCAATTTTTGTATTTCTGTACGATTCCAGAGCTGCTTTAAGGTCTATCTCAGATAGTTGTATGCTCTTAAATATTGCAAGTGAGAAAATGGGTACCTGAAGCGAGCCGATAACGGCATAACTGTTGGTAGATCCAACCTCCATCTTTCCTCCCGGGAAAAAATCGGAGAAGAAAACAGGCTTAAGAATGTTGTTTGAATATTGGGCATTTGCATTAAATGCAGGTAACAGGGCATACCAGTTCTCTCTTTTAAGCCAGTCTATCCTCACTATCTCCTCTTCTGCAATCTTTACAGAGAGGTTTTGGTTAAGAGCAATCTCCAGTGCCTGTTCTATTGTGATTGCTAAAGCTTTCTCCCCGGTATCCTGAGCTATAATACCGTTTGTGGTAGCCAGAACCATCAAAAATGTAAGAATTATACTTACTTTCGTTTTCAATTTCATCATTGTCTCAATTAATTTAATTTGGCTAAATAGTCGTCTAAAATGTCTCTTCCCTCTTTTGTGGAAATCCCTCTGAAATAATAAATTATAATATCTTTAAACAGGTCCTTTCTGGTGAGTTGTTTACTGTTTAAAAACTCTGAGTTTTCAATTACAGCAGACATCTCAATAAGTATTACCGAAACACTCTCTTTGTCTATGGTATCAAGAATGAGGCCATCCTGTTGTCCTCTCCTGATAAATTCACGAATTCTAAACAAATGAAAATCAAAAAATTTATCAAACACCTTTTTATAGAGTGGATAGTAATATTTTTTCAACTCTTTGAAAAAGTTTACCTTAAGGTTAAATAGCAGTTCGGATTGTGTTTTGTGTATTGAAATAAGGTTATCGTAGGTTGATATTGATTCCTGCTCCAGCTTATCTGCATACTGTTCCATCTGAATTATAAGGTAGCCGAGACACTCCTCCAGAAGTTTCGATTTATTGGAAAAGTGCTCGTAAAGAGTTCTTTTAGAAATACCGTTCTCTTTTGCGATATCATCCATAGTTACCGCCTTACATCCTTTCCGCAAAAAGACCTCCATTGAATTCCCAATAATCCTGTTATTTATATCCATAAATAGTTATGCTTATAAATGTGGTGCAAATGTAGTTTAGAAAACTTATAAACGAGAAATAGTTTTCAAATTTTATGCCATCTTAATAATAATTCATTGTTAACTTTGTAAGGGATCATAAATTTTTATAAAACCCACTATAATTATGTATATCAATTTCAAAGAGCATCTCCAAAAAGAGCTTAACAGCATTATTGATGCAGGTCTTTTCAAAAAAGAGCGTATAATAGTAAATCCCCAACAGGCAAAAATCAGGATAAATACCGGAAAAGAGGTTATTAACTTCTGCGCCAATAATTACCTTGGCCTTTCAAACAGCCGGGTTCTGATAAACGCCGCAAAGGAGGCGCTTGACAGTCGTGGTTTTGGAATGTCAAGTGTACGATTCATTTGCGGAACACAAGATTTACACCTTGAACTTGAAAAAAAGATATCTCAGTTTTTTGGTGCCGAAGACGCCATTCTATATGCTGCCTGTTTTGATGCCAACGGAGGAGTTTTTGAGCCATTGCTCTCGGAAGAGGATGCAATTATCTCCGACTCTCTTAACCACGCATCAATAATTGACGGAGTTCGCTTGTGCAAAGCGCAGCGTTACAGGTACTCAAATGCAAATATGGAAGAGCTTGAGCAGTGCCTTAAGATATCACAGGCTCAGCGGTTCCGGTTAATTGTAACAGATGGCGTCTTCTCAATGGATGGCAATGTTGCACCTCTTGATCGCATTTATGAACTGGCAAACAGGTATAACGCTATGGTAATGGTAGATGAGTCCCACTCGGCTGGTGTGGTTGGGGAGACCGGACGCGGGACAACAGAACTTTACAACCTGAAAGGAAAAATTGAGATTATCACCGGAACTCTGGGTAAGGCATTCGGAGGTGCAATAGGTGGTTTCACAACCGGCAAAAAGGAGATTATCGATATGTTAAGACAGAAGTCACGGCCATATCTGTTCTCTAACTCCATTCCTCCAATGGTTGCTGCAGCCGGTATAGCGATGTTTGATATGATGTCAAAGAACAATCACCTGCAGGAGAAACTTCACAGCAATACCGAGTATTTTGTCAAGCGGATGAAAGATGCCGGTTTTGATATAAAACCAACTCGTTCTGCAATTTGCGCAGTGATGCTTTACGATGCCAGGTTATCCCAGGAATTTGCTGCAAGGATGCTGGACGAGGGAATATATGTAATTGGCTTCTATTTCCCTGTTGTGCCTAAGGATCAGGCCCGTATCCGTGTTCAGATCAGTGCCGGACACGAGCCGGAACATTTGGATAAATGTGTTAATGCTTTTGTTAAAGTAGCAAAAGAGCTTGGAGTAATCAGTTAAATCGCTTTTCAGCTCTCCTCCTCTTTTTCTCAAGTTTATACTCCAGATTATCCATTCTATCTTCCCATCTGTTGCTGAACCTGTCGGGATTACAGTTGAAAAACCACTCTCTCTTTATTTGAGATTCGAAGTCATGTTCAACGGGCTCCTTAACAATTACGGTTACTCCTTGGGGAACATAAATGAATAGCTCCTTTATTGTTGCATCCCACTTTGCTTCTCTCGAAAAGATATCTGGTTTAACAATAATGCGCGAATCTTTTACCTCAAATTCAGGCATATTGTTTGTGGATTTAAGCAGTGCTTCGGAATAAGTGTATGAATTTGCCCGTGTTCGGTATTTTATACCCGCTGCTTGATTGCCTGCCTTCCTCACTATCTTTACCGGAGGAAAGGCAACTATCTGCTCATGCTTTCTCTCACCCTCCATCCAGAAAATTGCATATGATGAATAGCCGGCATCAAGCATAACCCTGGTGTCCGGTAGAGGGGTTCCTCCATCAAATTTGATAAAGAGAGTATCGTGTTGGCCTTCTATAATATACTCTCCTTCGCTCATTGCGTTACTCCAATATGGTCTGCTTGCCTTTGATGCCATTATTCCGAATGAAATCATTGATACAATCCAAATAATAAAGATTATAAGACCCAGGCGGATACCAGGTGTTCTGAACCCGAACAGCAGCTGGATACCACCATACAACATTCCTAAAAGAGGAAGAAAGATTATACCCAGAAATGCAATTTTGATATAGATTGGATTGTCAAGACCGATAGCAATATAGTCAAAAGCATCCAAAGGGATTACACCTTTAAAGATCTCTACACCCAGGAACAGAAACGAGAGGATAATAAGACCTGTCATTGATATTATTACCAGGAAAGCAGCAACAATTCTGGATATTACAAGTGCTATACCACCTAAGACCTCTGCTCCTTCTCTTCTCACACGGCGCACTCTTCTCCCGGCATGTCTCACACCCCTCTCCATCCTCTTCTGCAAGTCGGCAAGGTCCATTGTCTCACCGTACATTGCACATCTCTGCTCAACTGTACGGGCTTCAGGAACCAGTATCCAAAGAAGTATATAGGCAAATAACATAAACCCTCCGCCTCCCACATGGAACATTCCAAAGAAAGAGAATCCTATAAAAAGAATTACAAATAATATCCTTACAAGTGTGGTGTCCAGATTAAAATAGGTAGCCAATCCCGAACAAACACCCCCAAGAACCTTATTATCGGGGTTACGGTACAATCTTTTTAGAGGTTTTACTCTTGCAGTGGAAGATGCTGCCCCCTCTCTCTGCTCCTCATCTATTACTTCGGGCCTACCCAATATTGTAATTACATCACGGATATTGGCTGTTGTAACCACATTGTTTCTACCGCACTTCTCAATAAACAACTCGGCTATTCGCTCCTCTATGCCCTCAATTATCTCTGCACCGTTCTCCTTGTTGTCGTAGTGCTCATGCAGTTCGTCCAGATAGCCCTTTAAAATAAGGTATCCCTCCTCCTCAATTGTAAAGGCAAGGTTACCAATGCTTACTTTAGTAACTTTTTTCATCTGTTATACTATTTTTTATTTCTGATTAATGCAATTGTCTCAACCATCTCTTCCCATGCAGCATCCATCTCGCCAAGCAGATCTCTGCCTTTGTCGGTGATGGAGTAGTATTTTCTGGGTGGACCCTGTTGCGACTCCTCCCATCTGTAACTTAGCAACCCCTGGTTTTTCTGGCGTGTAAGTAACGGATAAAGAGTT
>CAZPFI010000080.1:0-9082 GCA_964585795.1 uncultured Muribaculaceae bacterium
CACGCGCGAGAACGGTCTCTTCGCCGGCTCCTCCCACAAGTTGTTTGATGTTGGCACGAACTGTAACACGAGCTTTGGCAATAAGCTGAATACCATCCTTGGCTACGGCTGTTACAGGCGGAGTGTTAATAACCTTGGGGTTAACAGACATTTGAACAGCCTCAAAAACATCACGGCCTGCCAGGTCAATTGCTGCTGCCATTTTAAAGTTGAGTGCTATGTTCGCTTTATCGGCTGATATGAGCGCGTTTACAACTTTCGACACATTACCTTTTGCAAGATAGTGTGCTTCCAGTTCGTTGGGGTTGAGTTGAAGACCGGCTTTGGTCCCGGTAATCATTGCCATTACTATTGTTCCCGGAGGCACTTTACGCCAGCGCATTAATACCAGCTGAAGGAGAGACATTTTAACTCCGGAGATGAGTGCCTGAAACCAGAGCGTAATTGGGAAAAACCACAAAAGAATGGTTAAACCCACGAGGGATATTGCTATCCACACCAAAAATAAGTAAATACTTTCCATAAAATTTTTAATCTATTTGTTTTACAATTATCTTATTATCATTAATATCCACAATCTCTACAGCCGCTCCGTTGTTAATAATTCCTATGCGGGAGTGTACTTCGGTGTCGATATTACCAAACCTTGCCTTGCCTCCGGGTGCCAGGCGGCTTATTGCAAAACCCTTTGTTCCCGGGAGAAGTCCTTTTTCGGTGGGGTGTAAGTCAACTTTTGAGTTGATGCTCTCATTGAGAGAGACTTTTTTCCAGGTTTTTGAGCGTAGCATCAGCCAGGTAGAGAGGGATGTAATTATTATTACCGCAGCCAGAACAATGAGGCCGGTTATGTGTCCAAATTGGGTGAATGCCAGAATGACGGCACCTACAATTGCCAGCAGACCGAGTATTCCGGCAAACCCTAAGCCCGGAATAATCAGTACCTCAACGGCCAGCAAAAAAATCCCTATTGCAACAAGGGTTATTATAAGAGTCATGGTGTTTGTTTAATTACAAAAATTGAGACCTCTAATATACAAATAATAATTGGATGGGTGTATTAATCCGCAACCGGAATCTCCTCAATAGAGAGCCCTTCGGCACCCAAGCCGCTAAGAAGGTTAAGCAGTTGTTCTGCCGTTGCTCTGTTGGGGAACGGCCCTATGAAGTATATCTCTTTACCGTTTATTACTTTCCGGGCCAGGTCTTTGTCGGTGTTATTGCGGATAATATCCAGAACTGGCTGTGGAATGCCACCGGGATAACCCTCAATTTTAAGCTGGAAAGTTGCCATTGCTGACAGTCTCTCCTCCAGTGTCCGGGCATTTCTTATGGTTATGCTTTTGCCATTGTGGTATGCAACTATTATGGCAGTGGGGAATCCGGCTCTCTTTACAACATTAAGTGCGTTGGCCGCATCGTCGTACCTGTAAAACTGTCCTGCTGCGTATAGCCATCTGTTGGTGGGAGTCCTGTTTTCGAAGATTGGTCTCAATCCTCTGAATGCTCTTAAATCTGGTTTGTTTGAGACAACAAAGAGTTGAACCCGGTAAACCAGACCGTCGGGAATGGAGCTGTCTTCTGCCATAACGGCCTCGTCGGCTAATGCAAATGTGTAGTCGAACAGACGCACCGGCTCAAGAATATTGAGTTGAGGAAAAGCAGCCGGTTGTATCTGCTGTGGATCGAAAGGGGGAAATTGCGGCGGTTGCTCATCTTTTTCCTCTTTAAAGAAGTCTTCGCTACGGGGTATTATTGCACCCTTGCTCAGAAACTCCATCTCTCTCATCTGTACAACCTTATTGGCCTCACGCAGCCGCGACTGCATATCTAAAAGAGCGAGCTCTCCTTCAAAGATTTTCCTCTCCAGAAAAATTCTGTCATCTTCGTTGGTGAGGGTGGTGTAAAGCATTCTGTTTGCCGAAATTTCACGAGTGGTATTGTCTATCTCTCCCTGAATTTTTCTAACCTCCATAATCATCTTTGAGTACTCCTCTGTCTGCGGTGTTGTCATAACCTCCCTAACCTCCGGAACAGTATCTCTCTGTTTTGTAATGGGGAGGCCTAAGGATGCAATCTCTATTGCCTCGTCAATGCTGCCGATTGCTCTTCTTACAGGTGTGGATTCAAAATCAAGCCGGTAAATAGTTACAGAGTCGGCAGATGTTAAGTTACGGTTAGAAACCAGGTAGGAGGACTCCTGATTATCCCTTGGGATAAACATAAAATCGTCATCAACAGAAGAGTATGGAAACCCGAGATTTTGCGGGAGATCCCAGTCGGCGGTTCTGTCGTTCCAGTTGCTTACATATATGTCAAACCCGCCAACTCCAAAATGGCCCGAAGATGCAAAGTAGAGCTGCCTGCCGTTTGGACTCACAAACGGGAATATCTCGTCTCCCTCCGAATTAATGAGAGGCCCCAGTGGTTCCGGTGCCGACCAGTTATCTCCGTCAACCTGTTGTATCTGGTATATATCCCAGCGTCCATCCTGATCTTGTGCAGAAAAAAAAATTGAAGTATGCCCGTTCCTTAACATTACAGGATTGGGAAAACTGTTTTGTCTGAGGTTACTGTTGAGATATGCGGGAAGCTCTGCCCACTCTCCGCTGAGATAGGGGGGCAGATATTTATAAAAATCGCGTAATGAAACTGTTGATTTGCCGGTAACCGTAGGACGCACCGCGTACTGCAGCATATTAAGCCCATTTTCACTTAAAGCAACAGATGTGTTAATTTTGCTGATAATTAAAGAGTCGGTGATTTTCTCCAATAACTCTCTGTAAATATCCAACGCATCAACAAAATGGTATCTTTTACGCAGCTCTTCTGCTTTCTCAAATGTTTTTTCTCCCTCTGTAGTCTGTCCTGCCGCCAGGGTCCCTGCCAACACAAAAATCAAGGGCAAGAGAATAGACCTTTTCATACTTCGCTTATATATAGTGTAACAAAAGTACGAATTTCTTTATATTTTGGGAAAAAATACTACTTTTGCACTCTAATTTTCGTTGATAATAAAATTTAAACACGATAATCCATGCAAAATAAAGGAGCCATCAGGCTAGTGGCAGTTTTAATCGCAATAGCCTGTCTTTATCAACTCTCGTTTACCTGGGCAACCAAGAACCAGGAGAGCAAAGCCAGGGCCTATGCGCAAAGAATGGTAGAGCTGGAGCAGACTCTTCCTTCATTCAGTCTAATTTCCGATCTCGATAAAGCCTATTACCTCGACTCTCTGGGTCGTGCGAAAGAGAGGTTTTATATAGACTCGATTTCTGCCGAGAAGGTTTACCTAGGTTTCACCTACAAAGAGATTAAAGAGAAAGAGATAAACCTTGGTCTTGACCTCAAGGGGGGTATGAATGTTATGCTTGAGGTGAGTGTTCCCGAATTGGTAACAGCAATCTCCGGTAACAGCACTAACGCACTGTTCCTGGAGGCAATGTCAGTTGCAAAGAGCAATCTTTCGGCTTCGAGAACCGACTTTATATCACTTTTTGGAGAGGCCTGGGATCAGGTAGCTCCCGGTCAGAGGATGTCTCAGGTTTTTGGAACTTATGAGATGCGTGACAGAATACGCCCCGAAACCTCAAATGCAGATGTTCTTAAAGTGATAAGAGAAGAGTCGGAGAGTGCAATCTCCAACTCATTCAATGTTCTCAGAAACCGTATCCGCCGCTTTGGAGTTACACAGCCCAATATCCAGAAAATAGGTAGCACAGGAAGAATCCTGGTAGAGCTGCCCGGAGTTAAAGAACCGGCTCGTGTAAGAAAGCTTCTTCAGGGAACGGCATCGCTGGAGTTCTGGGAAACATACGAAAACCAGGAGATCTATCCGTATATGGTGGAGGCCAACAGAGTTGTGAGAGAGATGATGGAGCTGTACAAAGAGGCAGAAAAAACAGAAGATACAGCTGTTGCCGGAGAGGAACTATCTGCAGAAGGTACAACTGCTGCACAAACCGAGGCAGAGTTATTGCTAAGCCAGATACAGTCTGAGGACTCATTATCGGTTTTGGATGCACAGCTTGCAGAGCAGAATCCGCTCTTCTTTGCTCTTAACCCAAATGTACATCAGGGACAACTTATTCCTGGAGCATGTGTTGGAAGGGCTCACTACAGAGATACTGCAAAAATAGGTGTGTGGCTCAGGTCACCGCAGGTTCAGGCAGTTTTTCCTGCCGACCTTAAGCTGATGTGGTCGGTTAAACCGATTGATCAGGCCGGTGTCATCTTTGAGATGATTGCCATCAAATCGACAACAAGAGACGGTAAAGCTCCGTTGGATGGCGGTGTAATAACCGATGCTTCACGATCTTTCGGCCATATGACAGGAAGGCCGGAGGTTGATATGGCTATGAATGCAGAGGGAGCAAGAATATGGGCCGGTATGACAGCTAATAATATCGGAAGATGCATAGCAATTGTTCTGGATGGTATGGTTTACTCATATCCGAGAGTTAACTCCGAAATTACCGGAGGAAGATCGCAGATTTCAGGAAACTTTACCGTAACCGAGGCAGAAGACCTTGCAAACGTTCTTAAGTCGGGTAAACTACCTGCACCGGCAAGAATTGTTCAGGAGGCAGTTGTCGGGCCAAGTCTTGGCAGCGAGTCAATCAATGCAGGTCTTATATCATTTGCCATAGCGTTCCTGCTGGTGCTTATCTATATGATTCTGTTCTATAGTGGAGCCGGTTTTGTTGCCAACATAGCACTTTTAACAAATGTGTTATTCCTGTTTGGCGCCCTTGTATCATTTGGTGCTGTACTCACCCTGCCGGGTATTGCAGGTATAGTTCTGACCCTGGGTATGGCAGTTGACGCAAACGTAATTATTTACGAACGAATAAGAGAGGAGCTGAGAGCCGGAAAGGCATTGCGTCTCGCAATATCCGACGGTTACAAAAATGCATACTCTGCAATTGTCGATGGTAACTTAACCACGATTATTACCGGTATCGTTCTTGCTATCTTTGGCTCGGGTCCTGTACAGGGTTTTGCCACAACATTGGTAATTGGTATTATAACTTCGCTTATAACTTCCATCTTTATAACAAGACTTGTATTTGAATGGCGTCTGGGCAAAAACAAAAATGTTTCGTTTGACAATAAATACACGCGCAATTTCCTTCAAAATACCAAGATAGACTTTGTTGGATTGCGTAAATATGCATACACATTCTCCATAGCAGTTACAATTATCGGCATGGGCTTTATATTCCTGAGAGGCTTCTCATACGGAGTTGACTTTACAGGTGGCCGTACTTATGTTATAAGATTCGACCAGGATGTTACCACAGGGGATGTAAGAACAGCTCTGTTTGACGAATTTGGTGAGGCCATAGAGGTTAAACAGTTCGGAGGAGGAAGCCAGATGAAGGTTACCACCAAATATCTTATTGATGATAATTCGGAAGAGTCCGATGCTATAGTTGACAGTAAGGTTTATGAGGCCCTCAAAGGGTTCTTTGTAAAACAGATGTCTCTCGAAGAGTTTACCGCAACTGCAGATAATCCTAACGGTATAGTAAGTTCAGAGAAGGTTGGGCCTACTATTGCCGAGGACATCAAGAGAGACGCCGTGATTGCAGTTATTGTTGCTCTTATTGCAATATTTGCCTACATAGCAACAAGGTTCCGAAACTGGACATGGGGAACCGGCGGACTGGTAGCCCTTGTGCACGACGCCCTTTTTGTTATGAGTTTCTTTGCAATATTTACGGGAGTGTTGCCTTTCAGTCTCGATGTAGACCAGTCGTTTATTGCTGCAGTACTAACAATTATTGGTTATTCGATTAACGACACTGTGGTTATTTTCGACAGAATACGGGAGTACAGAACTCTTTATCCTAAGAGAGATCTCAAAGAGAACATCAACGAAGCCCTTAACAGCACATTGTCAAGGACAATCAATACCGGAGGGACAACTTTGGTGGTGTTGCTTGCAATTGCTCTGTTTGGCGGTGAGGTAATCAGAGGATTCTCCGTAGCGCTTATTGTTGGTGTGGTTATAGGTACCTACTCTTCACTTTTCGTTGGAACGCCTATCGTTTACGATCTCTTTACCAAAAAGGTATTAAAAGGAGTTACCAAAAAGTAAGCGGTTGAGCTTCATTATATAAATAGGGTGTCCAAAAGAAATTTTGGACACTCTTTTTTTGTTGTAATACGGGTGAAATATTTTTTATATGACTTTTATATTACTGGTATAATTATAACTTTGCATAAAAAAATAATAAATTATTACAAAATGGAACTTCCCTTCGCAGAATCCTACAAAATTAAAACGGTAGAAAGTTTAAAAAGAAGCACCCGTGCAGAGAGAGAGCAGTGGATGAGAGAGGCAGGGTATAATTTGTTCAATTTAAAAAGTGACTATGTTTACATTGACCTGCTAACCGATTCCGGGACGGGCGCAATGAGCGACAAGCAGTGGGCTGCAATGATGGAGGGGGACGAAAGCTATGCCGGAGCCAGATCGTACTACAATCTGAAAGAGAGCATAAGGGAGATTACCGGATTCAACTACTTTCTTCCAACACACCAGGGGAGGGCAGCAGAGAATGTTCTGTTCTCTTCCATAATTAAAGAGGGAGACATATTACCCGGAAACTCACATTTCGATACTACCAAGGGTCATATTGAGTTTAGAAAAGCCATTGCTATAGATTGCACTGTTGATGAGGCAAAAGATACTACAACTCTGTTGCCCTTTAAGGGAAACATAGACCTTAACAAACTTGAGGATGTGCTAAAAAAGTATCCGGCCGATAAAATACCCTGCATAGTTCTCACAATTACAAACAATACAGCCGGCGGACAACCTGTGTCAATGGCAAACATAAAGGGAACCGCAGAGTTGGCATCAAAATACGGAGTGAAACTTTTAATGGATTCGGCCCGTTTTGCCGAGAATGCATACTTCATTAAGACCAGAGAGAGCGGCTACCAACATAAAAGCATAGTTGAGATATGCCGTGAAATGTTCAGCTACGCAAACTTTATGACAATGTCTTCAAAAAAAGATGCGATTGTTAATATGGGTGGCTTTATTGCTTTCAGGGAAGAGGGTGACTGGAGAGGTTGTCAGATGTACAATATAATGTTCGAGGGGTTTATCACCTATGGAGGTATGTCGGGTAGAGATATGAATGCTCTTGCACAAGGTTTACATGAGGGTACAGATTTCGATTATCTTCAGACAAGGATAGAGCAGGTTGCTTACCTTGGCAGGATGCTTGACCGGTATGGTATTCCATACCAAAAGCCGGCAGGAGGACATGCCATTTTCGTTGATGCGGGCAAGTTTCTTACAGCAGTTCCAAAGGAGGAGTTTATAGCACAGACCCTGGGAATTGAGTTGTACCTCGAGGGCGGTATCAGGGGGGTGGAGATAGGAACTCTGCTGGCAGACCGCGACCCGGTAACAAGGGAGAACAGGTATCCCCGTCTTGAACTTTTGCGTCTTGCAATACCCCGCAGGGTTTATACCAATAACCACATGGACTATATTGCAGCAGCACTTAAAAATGTTTATGACAGACGGAACTCAATAACCAGCGGCTACAAAATCATTAAAGAGTTGCCAATCATGAGGCACTTTACTGTTGAACTGGAGAAAGCATAAATCTCCGCGCCAGTTTTGTGTAACCAACACTAAATAAGACATATACAAATGAGCCAATTTTTGAATACTGAGTTGGCTCATTTTTAATTTGCAGAAAAACAGCAATATACACAAAACTGGCGCGGAGATCACTTTAATACCGGGTTACTATCTTCGTTAAGCTCTTCCGCAACTTTCCTGAATTTATCAGACACTTTGTTTGTTTGAGCGAATTCAATAAAATTATGAGCATCAATTATACTAACCATAATGTCGTTTGCACTGATATAAAGCGGCCAGAAAGCAGGGCCTCCCTCAAAGTCATCAATAAATCCATATTGATCTATAACAGGCTGGTCAACAAACTGAAACACTCCTGTTTTTTTATTGAATAATGACGCTGATATTGGAACTTCAACTCTCCTTTCTCCTGTTTTTCCGGGCCTCATCTTTATCATTGGTTTATGAGGTAAAGACCCCAGAGAAAATTGCATAAACAGATAGTTGGAACTTTCCAATGCGCGGTAATATCTGTATATAAATGGCATTTTTAAATTTCCTCGAGTGTTCAGATTAACATTTCTATAGTCATATTTTCCATAATTCAGTATAAAGGATGTATCAAACCCGGATGAATTGCTAACAGATAGTATATTATCGTCATAGCCGTTGAATAATCTTAGAGAATCGTTGAATTTATAAAAATATGGATAAGTGATATTTATCTGCAGTTGATTCTTATTCCGCACATTTTGTTCTATCTCAGAATAACTTATATAATACAGGACATTAAACAAGCTGTCAGTAACACAGGCAGAGTATTTAGAAGTGTATTTGTTAAACATAATTACATTAAGATTTTCGTTAATCCTGAACAATCTGTATGGACCAAAAGTTTTAATATCATTAAGATCATCAAACAGTACTCTGCCAATATATTTTCCGCTGGCGTCGTATTCGATATACTTTCCAAAAGAATGGATGATTATATTATTTGTTGCGGGGTCAATATCAAGATTTGATAAAAATTCATACTCCTGCGGGCCATTGCCCAGTCTGTTGAAAGTTCTGATGAATGAACCATTCTTGCTAAATAATTTAATCTCTGTTCTAAACTGTTGGATATATAAAACTTCATTTTCCAGGTGTAAGTATATAAAGGGGGTTGCTAAAAGTGATTCACTGGTGGTCTCCAGTGGTATGTAATGGATGCTCTCTGCTATTTCGGAAAGATTTACCGTTCGTGTTATCCCTACATTTGATTCCAGGTCAATTACATTTAACCTTCTGGCACTCTCCTCCTGAGCACACGACAGGAACACAAAAAGGGAAGCTATAAGTATAATTTTTTTCATCTTTAAATAAATCCTTTATTAGTTAAAATGGATGAACAGATTGTTATTTCTTTAATTTTACCAGGATTAATACCGGGTTACTATCTTCGTTAAGCTCTTCCGCAACTTTCCTGAATTTATC
>CAZPFI010000081.1:0-8940 GCA_964585795.1 uncultured Muribaculaceae bacterium
CGATGAAGCATCACGACGATACGATACCGATAAGAAGTATTTCTCTAAGTAGTCGTATTGAGCCCTTGCAAGGAAACCCTCAGTTGCATACTTATTTGTATAAGAAGAGGCAATAGGGGAAGGATTTAAACCATATATAGCATTATCAAGCTCACCAACCAGCGGATTGTAAATCTTTTTATTCCATCCATAGAGATACTGGTAGGTGTAATCGTAAGACTCGTAACCTGCCAGCAGGTCGATAGTGTGTCCGCTGAAGGTCTTTTTATATGCACCCAGAAACTGTTGATTAACAGATAACATTCTGGAGTGTGATACAGTTACTTCACCGCCTGATGAAACAGACCCTCCATAGAATGGATTGTATAGGTTGTTAGTTCTGATATTTCGTGCTATAACACCAATGTTTGCAGTAAATGTCAATCCTTTAATTGGTTCAATAACACCATACCACTTACCGTCAAGGTTGTCTGTGAAGGAGTTAAAGTCATCTAAAAGTAGTGTAATTGCAGGATTGGACATAGACAGAAAAGCACGAATCTGATTGGTACTTTGCAAAGTACCAAAGTCATATACAGTGTATCCGTTATTGTCTTTCTTAATTGTTCCATCAGCATTCCTTACATATATCGGATAGATAGGAGCTATCAAACTGGAAACATAGAACAGGTTACCTGATGAACCCCAGTTTGTCTAAGAACCCGGAGCCTTGCTGTTAGAGTTTGCGTAGGCCATATTGGCACCAACTTTCAACCATGACTTTGCCTGATATTCAGCTTTCAAACGGGCTGTATAACGAGTGAAGCTGGAGCCGGATATAATACCTGCATCATCCAGAAAACCCGCTGACATATAGTAGTTAATTTTATCAGACCTGCCCGAAACAGTAAGGTTATACTCCTGACGAAGATTTCCTTTGTTGAATAGCTCATCGTACCAGTTGTCAGGAGTGTAGTAGTAAGTGCCATCACTCCATCCAAGTGTTGCCTGAGGGTTTATCTTACCGTTTGTGCCAATAAGATATTGTCCGTCAGGAATTGTGTAGATTTTATAACCGGTTCTGCTGAACAATGTATTGTTGGCATATGTGTGTGACTGTGCCTGAGATTGTCCAAGACCAATCCTACTGTTATACAGCGACTTGTAGAGAGTCTCGTAATACATTGCAGGGTCGTCCATAGCATTGTAATTTGGCACTGCACGGGTATTGTTACCCCATCTGCCTTCGAACGAAACCATAGCATCGGCTGTTGTCCCTCTGCGGGTAGTGATGATGATAACCCCGTTTGCACCACGGTGACCGTAAATTGCAGAGGCCGCGGCATCTTTAAGTACAGTTACCGACTCGATGTCGTTAGGGTTAATTGTGTTGATTGTTCCATCAAAAGGAACGCCGTCAACAACATACAGAGGTGCGTTGCTGGCACTCATTGATCCGAATCCACGGATTCGAATGGTTGCGGAAGAACCGGGCTGTCCTGTGGTGCTTATCGCCTGAACACCCGAAACTGCTCCGGCGAGAGCATTGGTTATGTTGGAGACCTGGCGCTTCTGGATGTCTTCACTTGACATAACAGCGGCAGATCCGGTAAAGGACTGCTTTCTGGCCGTTCCGTAAGCAACCACAATTACATCTTCCAGCGCAACTGCATCCGCCGCCATCCTCACATCAACAACTGTTCTGCCTTCGATAGGTACAGTAACTGTTATCATTCCTATAAAAGTGAATGTTAATGAGTTACTCCCGGCCGGAACATTGATTGCATATTCGCCGTCAAGGTTGGTTTGCGCATAAACGGTAGTACCTGTTACAAATACTGACACAAATGCAAGAGGTGACCCATCCTCAGCAGAAACGACCTTTCCTGTTACTCTTTGTTGTGCATGAAGAACAGAAATTGCCATTAATACTGACAATGTCAATAATAAGAGTTTTTTCATTTGTTTTGATATTAGGTTAGTAATTAAGTTTGTGTTATTTTATAATCAAACTGCTATATATGAGTTTTAATTTATTATCCACATAGTACAAATTTAATATTTTATTTCTAAATAAAAAATATGATTTTCTATTTTTCATTAACATGCTTTTAATAAAAAAAAGTTTAAAAATTGAAAAACCTGTTCAATTAAAACCATAAAATAGCAAATAAGCAACATTTGCATTATTTTTGCAACATAACATATCAACTTTTAAAAACTCTTTGGCAGACACTTTAACTGAATATTTCATAAAAACTGACTATAATACTATGCACAGATATTTAACTTTATTACCAATCCTGCTGTTAATATTGTTTAACGGTTGTCAAAAGGAGCCGCCTCCCGAACTCGAGGTGTCGGCATCATCTGTATCTGTTTCAAATAATAATGCTTCGGAAGTTGTACAGGTAAGTTCCAATGGTAAGTGGACGGCATCTGTTTCAGCCACCTGGTGTACAATTACTCCGTCAAGCGGGTCCGGGAATGCAGAGATAACAATACAGGCCACAAGTAACCTGACTGATGATCAGAGATCGGCAAGTATGGTTGTTACCTCGGGCAACTTAAAGAGAACTGTTATCATTTCTCAGGGAATTGCAACTCTTGATGTCTCCGATAATGTGCTGCAATTTGTTAAGGAGTCGTCTTCGAAACAGGTTTATGTTAGCACAAATACAAACTGGGCAGTTGTCATTCCCGCTTCTGATAATTGGGTTTCAGTTTCTCCATTGGCAGGGACTCAAAGTGGAAATATTAGTATCACCGTCTCCGCAAATCAGGGATACAAGCGTAATGCGACTATAGCACTAAGATACGGAACCAGAGAGAAAACCATAGTTGTAACCCAGGAGAGGAGTATTAATTCACCTCCCAATCAGCCACAACTATCATCTCCTGTTAATAGCTTAACTGATGCAAACCGCCTTCCGACATTCAGGTGGAGAAGTGCAACAGACCCGGACGGAGATGAAGTAAGTTACCGGATAGACTATTCAAAGAACCAGTCAAATTGGACAAACTCATCTGCTCTGACGGATACTGTTTATAACCTTTCTCAATACCTTGATGCCAACTCTACCTATTACTGGAGAGTCGCAGCTGTTGATAATTACGGGGGAGAGTCATTCTCGGAGGTCCGTAGCTTTACAACAGGTGTAAAAGAGAGCTATTTTGACGGTGAATACAAAGTGGCTTTTGAAAACAGCAAAGGATTGAATCCTTCTCAAATTATATTTATGGGAGATGGTTATATCTCGGATGATTATGAGGAGGGAGGGCAATTTGATACTGACATCAATGCCGCAATAGGATACTTTTTTGATGTTGAGCCATACAAAAGCTACAAAGAGTACTTCAAAGTGTATAAGATGGGGGGGTATTCAAGAGATCGTGGAGTGAGGCAGTCGGACAGATCAATTAACAAAAACACTCTCTTTGTTACCGATTTTCTGGGCGGCTCTTCAATGAGTATCGATTACGACAAGGTTTTTGAATATGCCAGGAAGATTCCCGGGATGACCAGCACTACATTAAGAAATGTACTGATAATAATGGTTGTTAACCAGGACAGGTACGCCGGTACATGCTGGATATGGACTGACGGCAGGGCGATTGCAATTGCTCCTGTAAGCAGATCAACTCAAACAGGGCAACATTTCAGGAATCTAATCCATCACGAGGCGGGAGGTCACGGTTTTGGAAGATTGGCGGATGAATATATCAGCTCCGGCAATGTAGGTAAAACAATTGATGCAGAGAACCTTCAAAGGTATAATAATTTCAAGAATGCAGGATTTTACCCAAATGTTGACATAACAGGAGACTCAACAGCTGTTAAGTGGAGGCATTTCTTTGGCGTTGAAGGATACAGCAGGGTTGGCATCTACCAGGGAGCTTTCTATTTCTCATTAGGAGTTTGGAGGCCAGAGTCATCGAGTTGCATGCAATTTAACGAACCGTACTTTAATGCTCCTTCAAGGGAATTTATGGTAAGGAGAATTCTTACAAATGCAGGAGAGGAGTTTGCTTTTGACGCATTTGTTTCAGGCGATATTGAGAGAGCACCATCCCTGAATGCAGTTGTTCAGACCAAGAGTATTAATCCTCTGACATTTATACCTCTTGCCCCACCGGTACTTGTTAAATAAAGTACATTTTATAACTGCTTCTATATCAGCCCGGAAAATCCTCCCCACCTTCGGCGGGTCCCCTCCCTCTTCGGGAGCCAATGTTTTCCTTTCGCTGATATAGAAGCAGTTATAGACTGAAGGTGTTAAAAAAACCGGCTTTAAATAAACTAAAGCCGGTTTTCTTTATATACAAAGAGAAATTACTCCTCTTTCTTGCTCCTGAAAGCTCTCTGATAATCATCTTTTGATGTAACGATAATCTTCTCAAACTCCCTTGTTCCGGTACCGGCAGGGATAAGATGACCGCAAATAACATTCTCTTTAAGACCTTCGAGAGTATCTTTTTTACCAAATGTTGCTGCTTCGGAAAGAACCTTGGTTGTCTCCTGGAATGAAGCTGCAGACATAAAGCTGTTTGTTCTCAATGCCGCCCTGGTTATTCCCTGAAGTACCTGATTTGAAGTAGCCGGGATAGCATCCCTGGCTTCAACAAGTTTAAGGTCTCTTCTCTTTAACATAGAGTTCTCTTCTCTGAGTCTTCTTACGGTAATAATCATACCTGGTTTCAACTCGGTTGAGTCTCCGGAGTCAAGTACAACTTTCTTATCGTAAATTTCGTCATTCTCAAGCATAAACTCCCACCTGTCAACCAGCTGTTCCGGTAAGAATCTGGTGTCACCCGGATCCACTATCTCCAGTTTACGCATCATTTGCCTTACGATTATCTCAAAGTGCTTGTCGTTGATCTTAACACCCTGCATTCTGTAAACCTCCTGAATCTCGTTCACGATATACTCCTGCACTCTTGTTGGTCCCTGAATGGCAAGAATATCCGTGGGAGATATTGCACCTTCCGATAGTGGCATACCTGCTCTGATGTAATCATTCTCCTGAACAAGTATCTGTTTTGACAATGGCACAAGGTAATGCTTAATCTCTCCGGTTTTCGATTTTACAATAATCTCACGGTTACCCCTTTTAATTTTACCCATTTGAACCTCTCCGTTAATCTCCGAAACAACGGCAGGATTTGAAGGGTTTCTCGCTTCAAAAAGTTCGGTAACACGAGGAAGACCTCCTGTAATATCTCCTGATTTTCCTATTGCTCTCGGAATTTTCACAAGAATATCACCGGCTTTTATCTTTTTACCGTTTTCAACCATTATATGAGCTCCAACCGGCAGGTTATACTGCCTAAGCTCAAGTTTATTCTCATCCAGTATTCGTATAGTTGGGTTCTTCGACTTATCTCTCGATTCAATAACAACCTTCTCTTTATGAAGTGAGTACTCGTCAGCGGCCTCTTCGCGATAGGTTACCCCTTCGATAAGGTTTTCAAACACTGCCTTACCGCCTGTTTCTGCAATGGTAATTGCATTATAGGCATCCCACTCGCAAATTTCATCACCTTTCTTAACAACATCTCCGTTTTTAAAGAAAAGAGTTGCACCATATGGTATATTATGAGTAGAGAGTACAATTCCTGTATTGACATCCACAATCCTCATCTCTGCTGTCCGTCCGATAACAAGTTCGGCTTTGTCTCCATTTTCAAAGACTTTGGTAAGGGTTCTTAATTCGTCAAATTCAAGTTTACCGTCATACCTTGCAACTATCTCGTTTTCGGATGCTATACTAGAGGCGGTACCTCCTACGTGGAAAGTTCTCAGAGTAAGCTGGGTTCCTGGCTCTCCGATTGATTGTGCCGCAATAACACCAACAACTTCTCCTATCTCCACCATCCTTCCGGTGGCCAGGTTCCTGCCATAACATTTTGCACAGACTCCTTTCTTGGATTCGCAAGTGAGTACCGAGCGTATTTCAACCTGTTCAATAGGAAGCGACTCGATAAGTTCTGCAATCTCCTCGGTAATCTCCTGTCCGGTATCCACTATCTTTTCTCCTGTAAGAGGATTATAGATGTCGTGAACAGAGGTTCTTCCAAGAATGCGATCATACAGAGATTCTACAACCTCATCTTTGTTTTTTATTGCTGTAGCAACCAACCCGCGGAGTGTGCCGCAATCGTCTTCACTGATTATAACATCGTGGGAAACATCAACAAGACGGCGTGTAAGGTATCCTGCATCAGCCGTTTTGAGAGCTGTATCTGCAAGACCTTTTCTGGCTCCGTGAGTTGAGATGAAATACTCAAGTACTGAGAGACCCTCCTTGAAATTGGACAAAATGGGGTTCTCAATAATCTCCGCCGATGTGGCACCCGATTTTTGAGGCTTAGCCATAAGACCTCTCATCCCCGAAAGCTGACGAATCTGCTCTTTAGATCCGCGGGCACCGGAGTGAAGCATCATGTAGACAGGATTAAAACCCTGCTTATCATTTGCAATTCTCTTTTCAACGATATTGGTCAGTTTTGAATTGGTAGATGTCCAGATATCAATTATTTGATTATATCTTTCATTATTGGTTATAAGACCATTATTGTAAGAGAACAGTATGTTTTCAACCTGTTTGTAACCCTCCTCTATAAGATTTGTCTTCTCTTCAGGTATTATCACATCTTCCAGGTTAAAGGAGAGACCGCCTTTGTAGGCCATCTGGAACCCTATCTCTTTAATGTCATCAAGGAAGTGTGCAGTTCTTGCAACTCCGGATACCTTTAATACGACACCGATTATATCTCTTAGCGATTTTTTGGTGAGAATTTCATTGATGAAACCAACCTCCTGGGGAACAACCTGATTAAACAACACTCTTCCCACAGTAGTCTTTACCATAGAGTATCCCTTTGACAGATCCATAAGGTCGTTAGGTAATCTTACCTCAATTTCTGCATGGAGGGCAGCACGGCCTTCGTTATAGCCAATCATAACCTCCTCTGGGCCGTAAAACTTCATTCCTTCTCCCTTTGCACCAGGACGCGATTTTGTTATATAGTACAATCCCAGAACCATGTCCTGTGAAGGTACTGTAATTGGCGCTCCGTTGGCAGGGTTTAGAATATTGTGAGAACCCAGCATAAGAAGCTGAGCTTCAAGTATAGCTGCGTTGCCCAACGGAAGGTGAACTGCCATCTGGTCACCGTCAAAGTCGGCATTAAAAGCAGTACATGAGAGAGGGTGCAGCTGAATTGCTTTACCTTCTATAAGTTTTGGCTGAAATGATTGAATACCTAAACGGTGAAGGGTAGGGGCACGGTTAAGCAAAACCGGATGTCCTTTCATTGCGTTTTCCAAAATATCCCAAATAACAGGATCTTTTCTGTCAACAATCTTTTTAGCCGATTTGACTGTTTTAACTATTCCTCTTTCAATAAGTTTCCTTATTACGAATGGTTTGAACAGCTCGGCAGCCATATCTTTCGGAAGACCGCATTCGTGCATCTTAAGCTCAGGGCCAACTACAATAACCGAACGAGCAGAGTAGTCTACCCGTTTTCCCAACAGATTTTGACGGAAACGGCCTTGTTTTCCTTTAAGGCTGTCTGACAATGATTTAAGTGTGCGATTTGCCTCTGTTTTTACTGCATTCGACTTTCTTGAGTTATCGAAAAGAGAGTCAACTGCCTCCTGAAGCATCCTCTTCTCATTTCTGAGAATAACTTCAGGTGCCTTTATCTCAATCAGTCTCTTTAAGCGATTGTTTCTTATAATCACTCTGCGATACAGATCGTTAAGGTCTGATGTGGCAAAACGGCCTCCGTCAAGGGGAACCAACGGCCTGAGTTCAGGGGGTATTACCGGAATCACTTTAAGAATCATCCACTCGGGATTGTTGATATCTTTAGATTCCCGGAATGCCTCCACAACGCTTAATCTCTTAAGTGCCTCTGCTTTTCTTTGCTGTGATGTTTCGGTCTCAGTTTTGTGTCTCAGGTCGTACGATAACTGATCGAGATCTATTCTCCCCAACATCTTGTATATTGCTTCGGCACCCATGCCTGCAATAAATTTATTAGGATCATTGTCGTCGAGCATCTGGTTCTCTCTCGGAAGTGAGTCCATTATGTTTATGTACTCATCTTCTGTTAGAAAATCGTACTCTTTAACACCGTTCTCAGCTGCCGAACCTGCCTGAATTACAATATACCTTTCGTAATATATAATTGCCTCAAGCTTTTTGGAAGGTATCCCCAGAAGATAACCAATCTTATTTGGTGTACTGCGGAAGTACCAGATGTGTGCGACAGGAACTGTAAGAGAGATGTGTCCCATTCTCTCTCTTCTCACTTTTTTCTCTGTAACCTCAACACCGCAACGGTCACATATTATTCCACGATAACGGATTCTTTTGTATTTTCCGCAATGGCACTCGTAGTCCTTATACGGGCCAAAGATTCTTTCACAGAAGAGACCGTCTCTCTCCGGTTTGTATGTTCTGTAGTTTACGGTTTCGGGCTTTAGAACCTCGCCGGAAGATCTCTCGAGAATCTCCTCCGGTGAGGCCAGGCTGATAGTAATCTGATTGAAATTACTTTTTACCTTTATCTCTTTCTTTAAAGACATATTATTCTGTTTCAAAGATTTGCAAATACTATTATCAAATTACTCAAGGTTAATGCTCAACCCAAGTCCGCGAAGTTCATGTAGAAGCACATTCAGCGATTCCGGAATGCCAGGTACCGGCATAGGATCACCTTTTACAATCGCCTCGTAAGCACGCGATCTTCCAACCACGTCATCGGATTTAATTGTTAATATCTCCTGCAATATATTGGCAGCACCAAATGCTTCCAGAGCCCACACCTCCATCTCTCCAAATCTCTGACCTCCAAACTGTGCCTTACCTCCAAGTGGTTGCTGAGTAATTAGCGAGTAAGGGCCAATAGAGCGTGCGTGCATCTTATCATCAACCATATGACCAAGCT
>CAZPFI010000082.1:0-1266 GCA_964585795.1 uncultured Muribaculaceae bacterium
TATATATAACTGCACCGGCCACAAAACCAGTGTTCTATGTCATTGATATAAAAGAAGAAATAAATGCATCTTCTGCAAAAAAACTTTCTAAAGGTCTTGCGCAGGCACTGGATGCCAATGCAGACTGGGTAATAATCCAGCTCAATACATACGGCGGAGCTGTAGATGCCGCTGACAGCATGAGAACCGCCATACTCAATTTTCCCATTCCAGTAATATCCTTCATAAACAACCAGGCGGCTTCGGCAGGAGCACTTATATCCATTGCATGTGACAGTATTTACATGAGACCGGGAGGAAGCATAGGTGCTGCAACTGTGGTAAACCAGGCAGGAGAGCCAATGCCCGACAAATACCAATCCTTTATGAGGGCAATGATGCGCTCCACCGCAGAGGTAAACGGCCGCGACCCTGCAATTGTTGAGGCCATGGTAGTTCCCACACTCAGTATTCCGGGGGTAATTGACAGTACAAAAGTTATAAGCTTTACTCCCGATGAGGCAATGGCTAACGGATATTGCGAAGGAGTGGCTTCATCTGTAACTGAAGTTGCATCAATTATTGCACAATCAGATGATTTCCAAATTATTTATCAGGTGCTTACCCTGTTGGACAAAATTTTGCTCTTCTTCCTTAACCCGGTTGTTCAGGGTTTATTGCTTATGGTAATAATAGGGGGTATCTACTTCGAACTTCAGAGTCCCGGAATAGGATTCCCTTCGGCAGCGGCACTTACAGCTGCAGTTCTGTACTTTTCACCGCTCTATATTGAGGGATTGGCCGAGCATTGGGAGATAATACTGTTTGTTGTGGGTATATTGCTAATTCTTACAGAGATTTTTGTAATTCCGGGTTTTGGAATTGCAGGTATATCCGGCATAGTGTTGCTCATAACAGGGCTTGTATTTGCAATGGTTGACAACCAGCTCTTCTATTTTGAGGGAGAGTTAAATTTTGTTGTATTGATTAAACCACTCTCAATTGTTTTACTCTCTACATTCATCTCTCTCATATCATCGATATATGTGGTAGGTAAGCTTTTTGGCAGCAACCGCCTGCCATTTGTGGCACTTCCTACACAATTAAAGGATAGTGATGGTTTTGTGGGAGTTGAAATCAATCTAGAACGGCTTGTGGGTAAAGAGGCAATTGTTGAAAGCGACATGAGACCATCCGGTAAAATTGAGGTAGAGGGAGTGTGGTATGAAGCTACTATGGAGAGAGGATTTGCCAATAAAGGCGATAAAGTGACAGTTACCCGGACCG
>CAZPFI010000082.1:1276-8411 GCA_964585795.1 uncultured Muribaculaceae bacterium
TTATTGCGAGCGTCAGAATTGATTAGCTCCAGTAGTTTATCTATTGCTTCCTTCTCGTCTACCGACCTTAACACGGGGGTTTTGCCCCGGTAGATGGTCACTTTGTTTTTACCCTCTCCAACATATCCGTAATCGGCATCGGCTATCTCACCCGGACCGTTAACTATGCACCCCATGACAGCAATGTTGTATCCTTTAAGATGCGCTGTTCTCTCCTTTACCTCATCAAAAACCTTCTGCAGATTAAAGAGGGTTCTGCCGCAACCGGGGCAGGCAATGTATTCGGGTTTTACAAACTTTCTTCGAGTTGCCTGTAAAAGATTATCCCTGAACCCTTCAATCAGGGCGGGCCCTGCTTCAACACCCGCAATTTTTGCAGATAAAGTAAAATCATCAACTCTTTTTTCCAGTAACATAGGCCCCAACTCGCATGCTGCTTTGAGAATAAACTCCTCACGGGTTTCAGCAGAATACTCCCTGTGAATAACATTGCCCTTATCTTCAACCGGTTTGCTGTTGCCGGATGCAACCACACCAAAGCTCTCCCGGGAATAAAGAGATGCAATAAAACGGGCTACCGGTATCTCATTAACAGGATCTTCGGTAAGAGACACCCTTATAGTCTCCCCAATACCTTTCTCCAGAAGAGTTGCAATGCCAACAGCCGATTTAATCCGCCCCTCATCACCGTTTCCTGCTTCAGTTACTCCAAGATGCAGAGGATAAATAGTTTTAGCAGAGATCATACTCTCATTAAGCAACATATATGCCCTGGTCATAATCAGGGTGTTGCTTGCTTTAAGAGAGAAAACAATCTGGTGAAAACCACTATTCTCTGCAATTTTTATCCACTCAATTGCTGCCTCTTTCATTCCCTCGGCACTGTTACCATACAGAGCGGTTATTCTCTCACCCAGTGAGCCGTGGTTTATGCCTATTCTTATTGCAGTGTTATGTTTTCTGCAGATATCGGTGAGTTTCATGAACTCTTCGGTTGCCGTTAGATGGTCTCGCGAAAAGTTACCGGGGTTAATGCGAACCTTATCGGCCACAAAGGCCGCCTCCAAAGCAACTTTAGAAGAAAAATGGACATCTGCCACCAGTGGAACAGACATCCCGTTCTCCCTCAATCTTTTTTTAATTACACTCAAACACTCTACCTCTTTTATGCCCTGTGTTGTGAGTCTTATGATATCTGCTCCGGCCTTTACAAGAGCAACGCACTGGCGGTAACTTCCATCAATGTCACTTGTAGGAGTGTTGCACATACTCTGCACTGCTACAGGTAATCCCCTTGCAAGTGTAATGTTGCCAACCTTAACCCTTACTATCTTCATTTAATGTGAAAGTTGAGTGTTACGCTGAACAGCAGTTGGTGAGGATAGGTAAACAGATAGTCTATATTGCTGTATTTTTGTGGTTTATGATAATAGGAGAGGGAGTATTGATAGTTTCCCTCCAGGTGTAGCTCAAATGGCTTGAAAATAAATGCCACGCCTGCACCTGCTATAAAACCGTAATCGTACCTGATATCGTGCTGGTCAAACCCCTCTGTTCCGTCAAAATCAATCTTATTAAGACGGTAACCTCCAAAACCACCTGCATTAAGAAGAAGGCGCATTCTCCAGAAATCGAGGTGAAATTGTGATACAAGAGGTACTGTTATAACTTCGTATCTTACTGTTTGTTCATTTAAAAAATAACCCTGCTCCAATCTTGAGATGCCTGCCTGAAAGCCGAAATTATGTATCATATCCCACAAATCGTGGTAAAATGTGTAAACCAAAGAGTAGTTATTGTATGTTTTAATGGAGGAGGAGTTAATGTCGGGCCTGGTATCCATTCCGCTGATATTGTATGCAGCTCGTATTCCAATGAGGTGCTCTCTCTTTTGGCCTGTGAGCGTAAGAGTAAACATAGATAGAAGAGAGATTAAAAGATACCTTTTCACAATATGCAGAATTTTTAGTTAAATATGTCTGTAATTTTAATGATTTGAGTCACTTCTGCCGATTCTGGGATGCTTATTATTGCAGAACCATCTGGCAGAGTGTATAACCTCACCTTTTCGGGTTGTCTCTTTTGCGATATGCTTCCGGTATCTATTATTCCGTTACCGTTGAGATCCTGGGTGATTCTCACAGAGAACTTGCCCGGTTGCAGGTATGGAAATTCAAGCAGAGCATCACCGGTTATTTTGTAGCTTCTGAATACTCTGTCTCTTGTTATGTTGGTTAAATCTACAATGTACGATCCGTCAACGCCGGAGATGTCCAGAAAGAGCTTCGAGAGCTGATCTCCTTTTGGCAAAGAGACTTTTGTATATGAAGAGTCGTTGGTGTTTTTATAGATATCTTTAAATGCACCTTTGTGTATAACAAGGGCATATTCGTACCCCTGAAGCATCTTCTCCTCCGGCTTCACAGAGATAATCCTGCTGAAAACAGAGTCTTTCTCCAACCGGTATTTTATATTGGTTGTCTCTCCACGGGGTGACTTTGACTCTATTCTTACAGAGTCGTAATTTATGTGTGCCAAAGGTGCGGTAAAATTGAGTCTGAACCCGTTAGTCTCAATAAGAGCAGGGTCTGCAGCTATTTCGAACTCCAGCAGATTGGCTCTTTTTGTCTCTTTCTCCTCCTGTTGCCTCTCCCTGCTCTCTCTCCTGTAGTCCCTAACAGGTCTTTTGTGAATAAGCCGGAAATCTTCAGTTGCAGGAGTAAGGTTATTGAGAGAGTCGGTTTTAAGATAGGTTACAAAGAGATTGAGAGTGTCAGGCACAACCAGAGTAGTGTCTTTAATCCATATTACCAGACTGTCACGGCGGATATTGAACTCCTTTAAAACAGAGATGGAGTCAATCTCTTTAAATTTAACAGAGAGAACCTCTGCTCCCGGTGCAGAGAATTTCACAAACGCCATATTGTGTTGCAGCCGTTTACAATCCCTTATAAAGAACTTTTCGGGATCTTCCCTAAACAGGTACATACTCAGCTCGGATGGTCTCCCCATTGCTGCAAGGGTGTCTTTTTCATCTACATACTTAAGTTCGGGCAAATCTCTGTTTAGCACTCTTACCGGTGTAAAGAGCGTATCCATAAATGCAACCAGTTCGTAATCGGGTTCGTATTTATAGTTGTTGTTAATGTCCTTAAAAGCAAAAACACGATAGGGGCGCTCTGCAACATTCCTTATGAGAAAGAATCCGAATTTATCACTCCTGGCCATAGCAGATGGAAGAGAGTTATAAATGGCAGAGTCGCAATCATCTTTATAAAATGCGATGGTAACATCGGCTTCGGGCAACAGCGTCTGATAGTTGACAATTGTTCCGGTACACATAATTGAATCTACATAAGTCCCTGTAGAGAAGGGGAAGACATAGGGCTCAAAGAGGTTTCCCTCATTATTGTCAACAATTGCATTTCCAAAGTTTATGGTGTATGTGGTAGCAGAATCGAGTTGTTCCGGCAGATTGACAATTATACTTTTGCCTCTTATTTTAAGTTCGGGCTTTAAAAAGGTAGGTGGTGAAAGAAATACATTCTTCTGCGGCTCTTTTAAAACAACATACTCATCGAATCGCAATTCAATCGTGCCACCTTTTAGAGGAAAGTTAACTCTGCCCGAATCGGGAGTTATTTTAAGTAGTACAGGCGGAATTGTATCTTTGGGCCCTCCCATGGGAGGTGTTGTTGTGTTAGCGCAGGAAAAAATCAGACTTAATACAGCCAAATATAAAACAGATCTTAAAGCTCTCAATATCATATTAATCCTCCTTAATTTCGGTCCTTTGTACACTTACCATTCCCTTAACCTGCGACATCTGTTTCATCAGTTTTTCCAAATCCTCTGTGCTGTGTACATAAAGATCAACAAATCCTTCAAAGATACCATCATGCGATTCAATGAGTATCTTTCTTATGTTTACACTCAATACAAGTGTTATGTATTGTGTAAGGTCGTTTAGAATGCCCACGCGGTCTATACCTCTCATGCTTATCCTGGCAAGAAATGATAACACAGTGTGTTTGCTCCATTTTGCCTTTACAATTCTCTCTCCGTAACGCGAAGCCAGCTGAATGGCCTCCACACAACTGTTTTTGTGGACAATCACCTCCTGATTGTCATCTATAAATCCTATAACTTTATCTCCCGGTATTGGTTTACAGCACCTTGCAACCTGATATGAGAGTGTCTTCTCCAAAGGATCCTCTTTAAGCAAGAAGTCCTTCCTTTTATCAATTCCCTTTCTTTCAGGAGAGTTGTTGTTCACATGCTCCAGATCCAGCTCATTTTCCTGATCTGCAATATCATCCGTGTCATCATCGAAGCTGCCGAAATCGCGGTTATCTCCTCCGGTTATCTTGGAGAACTGAAGATTCCAGTATCTTACAAACTTATTTTTTGAGTTCTTCTTGAGCATTCGGGAGAGATCGGAGAGATCGATAAGCTCTGCACCAATTTTACTGAACAGCTCGTGCCTGTTTGTAAGACCATATGCCTGAGTAAGTTTGCGGTAAACTCTTGCCTGTGGTTTAATGCCGTGCTCTTTAATTTTCTCATCAAGAATTGACTGACCTCTTTTAAGGTGATTCTTAATCTCAGATTTAAGAGCATCCATTATAAAGTTCTTGGCCTTTGGTGTCCTTACAAAATCGAGCCACTCCCGCTGCGGTTTTTGTGATTCTGCAGTAATTATCTCAATCTGATCTCCGTTACGCAGCTCATAGGTGAGGGGAACAAGTTTGAAGTTAGCTTTTGCAGCAATTGCCTTATTGCCAATCTCTGAGTGAATGGAGTATGCGAAATCGAGTGCCGTAGCCCCTTTAGTGAGGGTTCTCGACTGACCTTTCGGGGTAAAGACATAAATTTCAGATGAGAGAAGATCGGAGTGGAATCTGTCAAGAAACTCCAGTGCATTAGAGTCTGGGTTCTCCAACACTTCCCTCACCATATTGAGCCACTTGTCCATATCGGTCTCTGAGGGAGAATTACCCTTATAGCCCCAGTGGGCTGCAACGCCTCTCTCTGCAAGAAGATTCATGCGTGTGCTCCTTATCTGTATCTCAACCCAGTTGCCCTGCGGGCCCATTACAGTGCAGTGAAGAGCTTCGTATCCGTTTATTTTTGGAGTACTCACCCAGTCTCTTATGCGGTCTGTTTTAGAGAGATATAGTTGTGTAATGAGCGAATATATGTGCCAGCACTGAATTCTCTCGGCTATGTCATCCTTTGGTTCAAACACTATCCTAACAGCATAGAGGTCGTAGATCTGCTCGAAAGGTATGTTCTTTGTCTCCATCTTCCTCCAGATGGAGTAGGGAGTCTTTGTTCTCTTTGTTATCTCAAAAGTAAAACCTGCCTGACGCAAACTCTCGGATATTGGCTCTATAAATGAGTCCATTGCACAACCTCTCT
Source organism: uncultured Muribaculaceae bacterium (assembly GCA_964585795.1). Taxonomy (GTDB): domain Bacteria; phylum Bacteroidota; class Bacteroidia; order Bacteroidales; family UBA932; genus Bact-08. The sequence continues at coordinate 6,698 of CAZPFI010000082.1, forward strand.
CGGCAACTGTACTGGCTATGCGTGACTGAATAAACTCGTATTGTGAAGGAATAGTGTGAAACAGCCATATGTTCTCCATCTCCGATTTCAGACTGTAGAGGCCAAGCCGGTGGGCAAGAGGAATGAAAATGTACATTGTTTCGCTGAGAACCTTGGCCTTCTTGTGATCCGGCATAGAGTCAAGTGTTCTCATATTATGTAAACGGTCGGCAAGTTTAATGAGAATCACCCTAACATCGTCGTTGAGTGTTAGCAGGATTCTCTTGAAATTTTCTGCCTGACTGGATGTTTTTGAGTCGAAAGCACTCTTGATTTTTGTAAGCCCGTCAACCAGCGATGCAACCTTCGAACCGAAAAGTCTCTCGATATCTTCAAGGGTGTATTCGGTATCTTCTACAACATCGTGAATGAGTGCGGTTACAATTGATTTGTATCCAAGCCCAATCTCCTGAACAACAATCTGAGCAACTGAAATTGGATGAAGAATATAGGGTTCGCCCGAGCGTCTTCTTACACCGTTATGGGCAGCTTTGGCAAAATCGAATGCCTTGAGGACAATCTCGTACTCTCCCTGATTTGTACATCGTTTAAGACTGGCAAGTCTCAGGATCTCAAATTCTTTTTCAATTAACTGGTTGTCCTTTTCGGTAAACATTTTACTCTGTGGTCCTATTTATTATTGTCAACTTGTTGATATGCATGTGAGAGTTCAGCCCCAAACAAAATGATTGTCCAACTGATGTTCATCCATATCAAAAAAAGCGGTATTGCAGCAAACACTCCGTATACTGTATTGAAGCCGGTTACCATTATCTGAGTCTCCATATAGAAAAACTGCACAACTATAAAGGCGAATGCCAGGATAATTGCACTGTTAAAGGCCGCCGAAAGCTTAACCCTGGTATTTGGAATAAACTTGTACATAATTGTAAAAACGCAAACAATAAAAGTGTAGGTGATGAGCCATGTGAAGATTGAGGTGATTGGGATGAACCTGTCAATCTGTAAACCTATGGATTGAAGTGCATCTGTGTAGAGTAATCCTATAGAGAGAAATGTGAAGATTACCAGTGGTGAAACAATTAAAAGAAGAAGATAAAAAGCAGCCCTTTTTCTTAAAGACCTGCCTGAATCTATTTTCCAGACATCGTTGAAGGCCTTCTCGACGCTTAACATAAGCCAGATTACAGTGGAGAGAAAGAATATGAAGCTTATCACTCCAAACAGCCCGTTTTGGCTCGATTGAATAATATTGTTTGCAAAGTGTACCAGATAGGCAATTATATCTTCATTGCCTTCGAAATATGTATATAAGAGTGTCTGGAATCTCTCTCCAAGACCAAATCCGTTTGTTACAGCAAACATTAGTGCAGTAAAGGGTACCAGAGACATAGCAGAGAAAAAGCTTAAAGCAATTGCCTGAAGTGACACTTTATCGTTTGAAAACCCTTTTAATGTTATTATCAACACCTTAAGATATTTGACCATTCGTGCTCTCATAATGCTAAGCTCCGACATATCCAGATGCCATATGTCGGTAAGCAGGAACTTGAGAACCCTTTGGTATGTGTGCACTATTTTACCGTATCTCATCACGAGATTTTGTTCATGTATTTCGAAGGATTGATTATGTACCTGATGTGTGTACCGGAACCAATCTCTCCGTTTTCGTCAAACGCCTTAACTCTAAATGTAAGTTTTTTACCGTCAACAG
>CAZPFI010000083.1:0-8313 GCA_964585795.1 uncultured Muribaculaceae bacterium
CGAACAGGCGGCCGCCCAGTTCCATGTCACCCCACGAGCCTGCCACGCGCAGACAGAGAGATAAGGTTGAGGAGTATGTAAAAAATGCCTCAAAGAAGACAGAGAGGGAGAGGATGGCAGAGACAAAAAGAGTTACCGGAGTATTCAGTGGCAGCTATGCCATTAATCCTTTTACCGGAGAGGACATTCCTGTATGGATTTCTGAGTATGTTCTTGCAGGATACGGAACAGGAGCCATAATGGCTGTTCCTGCACACGACAGCAGGGACTATCTTTTTGCAAAGCATTTTAATTTGCCGGTAATTCCGCTTATTGAAGGGTGTGATGTGTCGATTGAAAGCTTCGATGCAAAAGATGGTATAATGTGCAACTCCGGTTTCTTAAACGGAATGACAGTGAGTGAGGCAATTCCTGCAGCGATAGAGGAGGTGGAGAGAAAGCAAATTGGAAAAAGGAAGATTAACTTCCGGTTACGAGATGCTATTTTTTCAAGACAAAGATACTGGGGAGAACCTTTTCCTATATGCTATATAGACGGTATTGCAACGCCACTTCCGGTTGATGCTTTACCTTTGCAACTTCCCGAGGTGGATAAATACCTCCCTACCGAGAGCGGAGAACCGCCACTGGCAAGAGCAGAGAACTGGACTTATAACGGTTATCCGCTTGAGAAGAGTACAATGCCGGGTTTTGCAGGAAGCAGTGCATATTTCCTCAGGTATATGGACCCTCACAATAAAGAGGCACTTGTGTCGGAAGAGGCAAATAGTTACTGGAGAAATGTCGATCTTTATATAGGTGGCACAGAGCACGCTACCGGCCATTTAATCTATTCGAGATTCTGGAATAAATTTTTGTTCGATCTTGGTTATGTATGTGAAAAGGAGCCCTTTAAAAAGCTTATTAACCAGGGGATGATTCAGGGCCGTTCCAACTTTGTATACAGAGTAAAGGGAACCAATAAGTTTGTTTCTTACGGTCTTAAAGATCAATACCAAACCACAGAGATACATGTAGATGTCAATATTGTACATAACGACAGACTGGATATAGATGCTTTTAAAAAATGGATGCCGGAGTATGCAGGTTCGGAATTTATTTTGGAGCATGACGAATATATTTGTGGCTGGGCAGTGGAGAAGATGAGTAAATCTATGTTCAATGTTGTCAACCCCGATCTTATCTGCGATACTTATGGCGCAGATACATTGAGGATGTACGAGATGTTCCTTGGACCTTTGGAGCAGTCAAAACCATGGGATACAAACGGAATAGACGGTGTTCACCGTTTCCTTAAAAAGTTCTGGAGACTCTTCTTCGCTGGTAAGGGTTTTGAAGTCTCAAACGACAAGCCAAACAAAGCAGAGCTCAAGATACTCCACAAATTGATAAGAAAAATATCATCAGACATAGAGAACTTCTCTTTCAATACAAGTGTCAGTGCGTTTATGATAACAATAAACGAGCTGTATGAACTCAAATGCAACAAAAAAGAGATACTTGAAAAGATTGTAATTCTACTCTCTCCATTTGCACCTCATATTTGTGAAGAACTCTGGAGGTTGATGGGTAACAATTCAAGTATAGCATATGCCTCCTATCCGGAGTATATTGAAGAGTACACCATTGAGGAGTCGATAGAGTACCCGGTATCATTCAATGGTAAAATGAGATTCAAACTTATGCTTCCTGCAGCATATACAACAGTGCAGATAGAGGAAGCAGTAAAAGAGAGTGAAAGTACTGCAAAATATCTGTCAGGTGTACAGATAAAGAAGATTATTGTTGTCCCGGGCAAAATTATTAATATTGTTTGCTGATGAATTTAACCTCATATCAGGTTGATGCTTTCACCGACAAGGTTTTTGGCGGAAACCCTGCATGCGTTGTAATACTTGAAGATTTATTGCCCAATAACACTCTTATGCAAATTGCAATGGAGAATGCTGTACCCGAAACAGCGTTCATTAAGAGAGAGAGAGAAGGATTCAATCTGAGGTGGTTTACACCCGATATAGAGATGGATTTATGCGGACATGCTACACTTGCTGCTGCCCATGTTCTCTTTACAGAGGAGGGTTATGATGGAGAAGAGATACTTTTTTACTCTCTGTCTGGAGAGCTGCGGGTAAAAAGAGCAGACGGTGTGTATCACCTCGATTTCCCAATTAGAGAAGGGGAGAAGGCAGCTCTTCCGGCTGAAATATTTGACAGTCTCAATATAAAACCAAAAGAGGTTTTTAAGGCAAGAGATTATATGCTTGTATATGAATCAAGAACGCAAATTGAAAACCTTGAAATAAACAGAAGTATCTTTGATGAGATAAATATCAACCCGGGCGGGGTTATAGTAACGGCTCCCGGCGATGATTGCGATTTTGTCTCCAGATTTTTTACACCTCAGGCAACTATACTTGAAGATCCCGTTACCGGATCGGCACACTGCACACTTGCTCCATACTGGAGTAAACGCCTTGGCAAACAAGAGCTTTCGGCGCGTCAACTCTCTGCAAGAGGCGGAGAACTGCTTTGTACAATGTTGCAGGAGAGAGTTATAATAAAGGGTAAAGCTGTTACTTACAGTAAATCTCAACTATTCATACAGGACTAAATGAAACAGGGGATATTAAGGACAGTAAGGTCTTACACTATTATGATTACCGGCCTGTTCATCTTTGTCTTCAGCTGGACAGCATTCCTTATACCTCATCAGATAGCAGGCGGAGGGGTAAGCGGACTGGCATCTGTCATACAATACTCCACAGGTTTTGATGTGGCATACTCATATATCATAATTAACGGCATACTGATTATGCTGGGAATGATGATAATGGGCAAGGCATTCGGAGTAAAAACCATCTTCTGCATTATTACAGCTGCTGTAATGTTCGAGTTTTTACCGTTGATTCCTTGGGTATCCGATATTGAAGACAAATTAATTAATGCTCTTCTTGGAGGCACTCTCAGCGGAATTGGCATAGGAATGGTTTTCCTGCAGGGAGGCAGTACAGGCGGAACAGATATTGTAGCCCTAATAATTGGACAGTATCGTGAAACTTCCCCTGGCAGAATATTTCTTATGTGCGATCTCTTCATTATTGGGTCGGTATATTTTATTCCCGGGAAAGGACTCTCAGATGTAATTTACGGTTACATAGTTATGGTCTCGTTCTCTTATGTGATTGATATGATAATTACAGGAAACAGACAATCTGTACAGGTTATGGTATTCTCAACAAAATATGCGCTGATAGCAGAGAGGGTAACAAAGGAGTTGCGAAGGGGAGTTACTGCTCTTAACTCAATAGGATGGTATTCTCAGGCAGAGAGTAAGGTTTTGGTTATAGTTTTAAGAAAATCGCAATTGCCCGAAATTTCTCAGATAATCAAAGATGCAGACAGAGACGCATTTATGACAGTCTCTACTGTTACCGGGGTATATGGTGAGGGGTTTGACCAGATAAAGACCGGATTTCCCCGTCCAAAAATTGGAAATAAAGTTTAAAAACAGATAAAATATTAATCCATAGTTATTTAGTTTGTTGTTTTAAAATAATATTTTTATTTTTGAAGCACCTGACCTAAAATCTATAACTATAATGGAATTTTATCTTTTTTATGAGATCTTCGAAAGAACAGAATCTTTCATCCCTGTTTTGTATCTTATCTCCTCAGCTTACCTTATTTTTCAGTTTTTTTTGAGGAGAGAATCTTCTGAAGTTTACAGATACATTCTCTTATCCACTGCATTGTCTTTTTTCTCAATCTCTCTTTTGCTTTTTGCAAGAGGTTTCTTCCCATTTTTTACAGGTACAGATAGCTGTGAGGGAATGAAAACCATTCTTTCACTCAATCTAATTCAATTGATTTTGCCTGTTCAAATTTATAACCACTCAAAACTATCTGTTAAAAAATTGTATATATGGTGTTTGCTATTGTGTCCGATGGCTGTTATGACGGTAAACCTCGCACTTATACTATCGTTCTATAATAATTTATTAAAAGACTACTCAGTTTTCCTGAATACATTCGGGACTCTCTTTGTTGTTTACACACTCTATACTGTAGTAAGGTATTCCCGATATTTCAGAATGTGTAAAGAGGAGGGGGCTGCTCAATATCACAAAAGCAAGAACGACCTTTTTATCTTTCTTGCAACATTCTTTCTCTCTTTCTCTCTACTGCTTTTCATATTTACAGATAGAGCCGCTTTCTCTTATAACGGAGTGGAGATTGCAATTTCACTGATCAATTTTGTAGTGATGTTCAAATTGCTGTCATCTAATAAAAGCTTTGTAGTGGAAAGAAGATCGGTGTTTAATCAGCAAAGGGGGATACAGACAGTTTCAGGAGGTAAAAGAGCAGCAGATGAAACAAAGAGTGAGGAGATAAGAGAGAGACTGGTTGCTCTGTTCGAGAATCAGAAGCCATATCTCAGGTCAGATCTGACAATTCAGGAGGTTGCCCTCTCGCTTTACACCAACAAGACCTATCTCTCCAGGGTTATAAATGACTATTACTGTCATAATTTCAATCAGTTTGTCAACTATTACAGAATCGAAGAGGCAAGACGCCTTTTTATGAATGACAGAAGATTGACAATACAGCAGATGTGTGATTTATCGGGTTTTGGTTCTATGGCTACATTTACCATAGCATTTCGTTTTTTTGTGGGACGCTCTCCGGCAGAGTGGTGTAAAGATCAGAAAATAAGGTTGTCGGATGTTTAAGTTTTTTTTAAACTTTTTTAATATCAAAGGTGCCAAAAGAGCTAAAAGAGTTGTTGATACCGGCTTGAGAGAGAGGAGTATTATTGAAAAAACCGACGGGATTCTAAATTCAAAAAAACTCTTTTTAAACTGTAACCTTTCAATCTCGGCTCTTGCCCGTGAAGTTGGGACAAACAGAACATACCTGTCAAGAGCCATTGTCCATCAGAGGGCTACTACATTCCGGGGCTATATAAATATGTTAAGAATTGTTTACGCAAAAAGTTGTGTGACCAAAAACCTCGCATCTAATGCCGATGAACCGATAAATGTGGAGGATCTGGCAATATTATCCGGCTTTGGCAGCAAAAGGAATTTTGTGAGATATTTTAAACTTAGTGAGGGAATTACCCCTGGCCAGTTTATTAAAAGAGCAAGATGGGAGCGGGTCTCTTTTAAACAGACTCCTCCATAACAACCTCTGCCCTTAAGTTATTACGAATGAAATTTTGTCTGTCAAGTGTGTTCTTGCCCATATAGAATTCGAGGAGTTCAGCAATATTATCATCACTACCCAGCCGCACCTTCTCCAGGCGGATACTCTCTCCTATAAAGTGTCTGAACTCATCGGGAGAGATCTCTCCCAGACCTTTGAAGCGGGTAATCTCGGGATTGGAGCCAAGTTTCCTTATTGCTTTATCACGCTCCTCTGCAGAGTAGCAATAAATTGTCTCCTTTTTATTTCGGACCCTGAACAGAGGTGTCTGCAGAATGTGAAGGTGTCCCTGACGGATGAGGTCGGGGAAAAACTGAAGGAAAAATGTTAGAAGCAGTAGCCGTATGTGCATTCCGTCAACATCGGCATCTGTTGCTATCACTATTTTGTTGTATCTCAGGTTATCCAGATCTTCTTCAATGTTAAGGGCTGCCTGCAAAAGGTTAAACTCTTCGTTCTCGTAAACAATCTTCTTACTTAGCCCATAAGAGTTTTGAGGTTTTCCCTTGAGAGAAAATACGGCCTGGGTTACTACATCCCTGCTCTTTGTAATTGAACCGCTTGCAGAATCTCCCTCAGTGATGAAAAGTGTGCTCTCTATTGCCCTTTCATTTTTTTCGTTGTAATGTATTCTACAGTCTCTCAGTTTTTTATTGTGGAGGTTCGCCTTTTTTGCCCTCTCTCTGGCTAGTTTCTGTATACCGGAAATTGCCTTTCTCTCCTTCTCCGATTCAAGGATCTTTTTCATTATTGAATCGGCTGATTCGGGGTTTCTGTGCAGATAGTTATCCAATTGCTCTTTGATGAAGTCACCAATGAAATTTCTTATGCTGGCACCTCCCGGAGCAATCTCTTTTGAACCCAGCTTGGTTTTTGTCTGGGACTCAAACACCGGCTCCTGAACCTTAATGCTTACTGCTGCAATCATTCCCTGTCTTACATCTCCGGGGTCGAAGTCCCGTTTAAAGAACTCTTTTATTGTTCTGGAAATGGCTTCACGGAAAGCTGCAAGATGTGTTCCTCCCTGAGTGGTAAACTGACCGTTGACAAAAGATGATATACCCTCGCCATAGTCGTTGCCGTGAGTGAGTGCAATTTCAATATCATCTCCTTTGAGATGAACAGGAGCATAAAGCGGCTCTTTAATCATTGTCTCATTTAACAGATCGAGCAAACCGTTTTTTGATATAAACTCCTGATTATTGAGTTTAATTGACAGCCCTGTATTTAGGAAAGAGTAGTTGCGCATCATGCTCTCTACAAATTCCATATTGTAAACGAAATTGCCAAAAAGCTCTTCGTCGGCTGTAAACTGAACAAGGGTGCCGTTTTTCTCCGGACTCTCAATCCTTTTGTCCTCTACAATCTCACCCCTGCTAAACCGTGCATAATGGCTCTCCCCGTCTCTGAATGACTGAATAAAAAATGCAACTGACAGTGCATTAACTGCCTTTATACCTACACCGTTGAGACCAACAGACTTTTTGAACGCTTTACTGTCGTACTTGGCACCCGTATTCATTCTGCTGGAGACATCTATAAGTGAGTTGAGAGGAATTCCTCTGCCGTAATCCCTTACTGTTACAACCCTGCCATCAATGGTAATGACTATGCTTTTGCCAAACCCCATTGCAAATTCATCAATGGAGTTATCCATTACCTCTTTTAGAAGTACATAAATGCCATCATCAGGAGAGGTTCCATCTCCGAGCTTCCCGATATACATGCCGGGTCTTCTGCGGATATGCTGGTTCCATTCAAGTGTTTGGACCTCTTTGTCTGTATAGGTGATCATTTTTTTACAACAGGATTTTCGGCAAAGTTAAAAATAAAAATCCTTGGTTTAAGAACTTAAGATAAACACTTTTCAACAAAATTTTATCAATGACTGAGCTATCTGTACAGCATTGGTTGCAGCTCCTTTTCTCAGGTTGTCTGCAACTATCCACATATTAACAGCTCTTGGATTAAAAAGATCTGCCCTCAATCTCCCTATATATACACTGTCTTTATCAAATGCGTATAACGGCATAGGATAGGGTATTGAGTCTGTAAGATCTACATATTCGGCTCCCGGTGTACTCTTTATAATTTCCTTAATCTCACCCAGATTAAAATCTTTCTCAAATTCGGCATTAACAGATTCTGAGTGACCTCCTCTTACAGGTACTCTCACGGTGGTTGCCGAAACTGCTATGTCATTTGTTCCAAAAATTTTATGAGTCTCGTTAACCATCTTCATCTCCTCTTTTGTGTATCCGTTTTCGAGGAAAACATCTATATGCGGAATAACATTCAGATCAATCGGATAGGGATATGCTTTCTCTGACACCATGGCAGCATCTTCCCTCTCGCTCTCCAGCTGGTTTATTCCTTTGATGCCACTTCCGGTAACAGACTGATATGTTGAAACCACAATTCGCTTAAGCTTAAATCTTTTGTGGAGAAGATTTAATGCTACAACCATTTGTATGGTCGAGCAGTTTGGGTTTGCAATTATCATATCGGCAGCTGTTAGCGTATGGCCATTAACTTCAGGAACAATAAGTTTTACATCTTTGTCCATTCTCCAGTATGAGGAGTTGTCTACAACCCTGCATCCAACCGACGCAAAGCGTGGTGCCCACTCTTTGGATGTTTGTGCTCCTGCAGAAAAGAGAGCAATATCCGGTTTTTGATCCACTGCCTGTTGAGGTGTGACAACCGTGTATTCCCTGTCCCTGAATAAGAATTTTTTCCCTGCCGATTTTTCTGATGCCACAGGAATAATCATCTCAACTGGGAACTCTCTTTCTGCTAACACTTCGGCCATTTTACCTCCTACAAGCCCTGTGGCTCCAACGATTGCAATTTTCATCTGTTATATTGTTTAGGGTTATTATTTAGAGGGCTGCTCTTAATATATCATTCAGAACCCCTCCTGCAGTTACCTTCGAACCTGCACCTGCCCCTGAGATAGTAATACCTTGCGGGTAGTTCTCTGTTTTAATCATAAGAGAGTTGTTTGTCCCTGTTATGTCGTAAAGAGGGTGTCCCCGGGGTATCCGCTTTATGCCCACTTTGCAGTTTTCCCCCGAAATTTCTGCAACATACCTCAGTCTCTCTCCT
>CAZPFI010000084.1:0-8290 GCA_964585795.1 uncultured Muribaculaceae bacterium
CGCATAATAGCACCAAAGATTGCCGATCGTCCCGGCGGTTATACAAGAGTACTTAAGCTTGGTTTTCGTAAAGGGGATGCTGCCGAAATGGCCATGATTGAGCTGGTTGACTTTAACGAGGCAGCTATTGCATCGGCACAGCCAGAGATTAAGAAGAGTACAACACGACGCGGACGCTCAAAGAAAAGTGCCGAAGAGACCACTGCTCCTGCTGCAAAACCAGCAGCTAAAAAGGAGAAACCGGTAAAAGAGATAAAAGAGGAGCAGAAACAGCCTGTAATCACAGCTGAAGAGCCGGTTGTTGAGGTTGTAACTGATGCCGAACCTGAAAGGGCAGAGGTTGCAGAGGCAACTGAAGAGACCGGGGAAACCGAAGAGACGGAAAACGAGGAACCAAAAGAGTAATTTAAATTACACTTTAAAAGATAAGGGTGACTTAAAGATATTCTTTAAGCACCCTTTTTTGTTGTAGAAGTGGAAGCTTTTGCCAATGTTTCTTATAAAAAATGTAAATTGCATTTGAATTAAACAAAGCATAACAAATGAATGAAAGTGTTCTAAGCAGGATTAGAAATCTGGGAAGTCTTATCGGAAACACTCCGTTACTGGAGATTAAATTCAGATACAGAGGTGAAATAAGGAGAATATTTGCCAAATCGGAGAATATAAATATGACAGGTAGTATTAAAGACAGAATGGCTTATACAATACTGCTTAAGTCTTATGAATCAGGAGATCTTAAACCGGGAGATACAATTATTGAAGCAACCAGCGGAAATACCGGTATTGCATTTTGTGCTCTGGGTAAGGCACTGGGGCACCAGGTAGTCATATTTATGCCCAACTGGCTTAGCGTAGAGAGATATAACCTTATTCAATCATTGGGTGCGAAAATTAATCTTGTAACAAAGGACGAAGGGGGTTTTTTAGGCAGCATATCAATGGCAGAACAGCTTGCTGTAGAGACAGATAGCTCGTTCCTGCCCAGGCAATTTTCCAACGAATATAATATTATAGCTCACTATACTACAACCGGTCCGGAGATATGGAGTCAGATGGCATTCAGGAATATTATGCCTGATGCTTTTGTTGCAGGTGTTGGAACCGGAGGAACTGTTATGGGAACCGGAAAGTATTTAAAAGAGAGAAACCCAAAAATGAAAGTTCACCCTTTAGAGCCGGCAAACTCTCCCACACTAACAACCGGACATAAGGTTGGCAGTCACAGAATACAGGGAATTTCAGACGAGTTTATCCCTTCAATTGTAGACCTTAACCAGTTGGACGAAGTTATTCAGGTTGATGATGGAGACGCAATCATTATGTCTCAAAATCTTTCATCTCACCTGGGCCTTTCAGTGGGAATATCTTCAGGAGCCAATTTTATTGGTGCGTTAATTGCCCAGAATAAGCTTGGTCCGGATTCTAATGTAGCCACAGTATTTTCTGATTGCAACAAAAAGTATCTCAGTACAGACCTCATGAAACAGGAGCCGGTAAAAGAGGGTTTTTATTCGACGGACATAGAGTTGCTAAGCTTCAGATCTTTTAAGCGGGTGTGTGTCACATGCTGTAACCCACTTGAGTGTGTTGAAACATACTCGGCAGGTAATCTGAAGATTAGCGAGCTTCCAAAGTGTGTCAGGCGTTAGAGTCAGCTTATCAGCATACCCACCATAGCTGCCGACATAAGAGCGACAAGTGTGGCACCCAGCAATGACCTGAATCCGAATGCAGACAACACAGGCTTCTGATTATGGGCCATACCGCCAACACCTCCTATAAGGATTCCTATTGATGCAAAATTTGCAAAACCACAAAGCACATATGTGGCCATAATCACAGATTTTGTAGAAGTAAATGCACCCTGCCGTATCATCTCTGCAAGACTTTGATAACCGATAAACTCAGTCATTATCAGCTTCTCTCCCAAAAGACGCCCTACAAGAGCAAGGTCGCTGCCCGATACACCCGTAAGCCATATTACCGGAGCAAACAGATATGAGAGAATAAACTGCATTGAGAGACTGTCGTATCTTCCATTGGTTAACTGCTCAATTAATGGATTGAGATATACTAAATCTCCCAGTTTCATAAATATTGCATTGAAACCGGCAATCAAAGCGTAGAAAACCAGGAGCATTGCACCTACATTGGCGGCCAGTTTCAGTCCTTCGGTAGTTCCGTTTGAGATTGCATCAAGTACATTTTTACCAATCTTCTCTTTGGGAACTTCAACAGTATTGTCAATCTCTTCAGTTTGAGGTTTTAAGATTTTGGCAATTGCTATTGCTCCCGGGGCAGCCATGATTGATGCAGATAAGAGATGTTTGGCAAACTGCAACTCCATAAGTTTGTCCCCACCACCCAGCATACCGATATATGCAGCCAGTACACCACCTGCCATGGTTGACATACCGGCAGTCATAATGAGCATCACTTCGCTCTTAGTCATTTTGGGGATGTACTCCTTAACCATAAGAGGAGCTTCTGTTTGTCCCAGAAAGATGTTACCTGCTGTTGAAAGTGATTCGGCACCGGTAAGACGCAGAGATTTGGAGAGAAGCCAGGCCATTGCAAAGACTACCCTTTGAAGAATTCCAAGATAGAAAAACAGACTGGTTAGTGCAGAGAAAAATATAATTGTAGGCAGTATCTGAAGCACAAAAATAAAACCAAAACTCTCAACATTCATCATCGACCCGAAAAGGAATCGCGACCCGGCCTTTGTCCAGTCGAGCACGGCAACAAAGATGCTTCCAAGAAATTCAAAAACACTCTGAACAGCAGGGAATGCAATAACTGATATTGCTATTAAAAACTGCATGGAAAGAGAGAAGCCAACTGTTCTCCAGTTTACCTTTTTGCGGTCGAGACTGAAAATCCAGGCAATAAAAATAAGAGAAAGCATACCTAAAACGCCTCTTAAGACAGATTTGGGCGTAACGCTTAAACTCTTTTCTGCCAGTATGTCCTTGTAGGGATTCTCTTTTACGGATGCACTTGTTACAGGTTGTACTGCACTCTCTGTTAAAACGATTGTTGAATCGGTATCTGAGATTATCTCCTGACCTGTGACAGGGGTAAATGCTAAAAGAGTTAACGAAATTATTATCAGTAGTTTTTTCACAATTTATAATATTTGTAATATTATTATGAACGCAAATATAGCCATTATATTATTATCTTTGAGGGTTGTTTAAGGAATATGAGATTCGAAATTATAGCACAGGATATCTCCACTTCTGCAAGGTGCGGTTTACTCTACACAGATCACGGAGTTGTTGAAACTCCCATTTTTATGCCGGTTGGTACTGTAGGGTCGGTCAAAGGGGTTTATCACAGAGATCTTAAGGAGGACATTGGTGCACAAATAATCCTGGGGAATACCTATCACCTCTATTTGAGGCCCGGGACAGACATAATAAGAGAGGCTGGCGGGCTTCATAAATTTATATCCTGGGATGGCCCGGTACTTACAGACAGTGGGGGGTATCAGGTTTTTTCACTGGCAGATAACAGAAAACTGACAGATGAGGGCTGTGTTTTCCGTTCCCATATAGATGGCTCCAGACACATGTTCTCTCCTGAAGGTGTTGTTGACATTCAGAGAACAATAGGTGCCGATATAATAATGGCGCTTGATGAGTGCCCGCCCGGAGACTCTACTCATGAATATACCCGCAAATCTTTGAAGTTAACAATGCAATGGCTGGAGAGGGGGGTTAAGAGGTTTGACTCTACAGAACCTATCTACGGATATTCGCAATCATTTTTCCCCATAGTGCAGGGTTGTACATATCCCGATCTCAGACGAGAATCGGCAGAGCATGCTGTATCTCTCAACAGAGACGGATATGCAATAGGAGGTTTGTCTGTCGGTGAGCCGGCAGAGGTGATGTATGCAATGCTTGATGTTCTCGACCCGGTTCTTCCCAGAGAGAAGCCCAGGTATCTTATGGGTGTTGGCACTCCGGCAAACCTTGTAGAGGCAGTTGAGAGAGGAATTGATATGTTCGATTGTGTGATGCCTACAAGAAATGCAAGAAACGGAATGCTCTTTACCTGGGAGGGTATGATTAACATAAGAAACAAAAAGTGGGCTAACGATCACTCCCCGATTGATGAGCATGGTACATCATTTGTAGACAGAAGCTATTCCAGGGCATATCTAAGACACCTGTTTATATCGGGTGAGATGCTGGGAGCACAGATTGCCAGTGAACACAATCTTGCCTTCTACCTCAATTTAATGAAGGAGGCCAGGAAGCAAATAAGGTGTGGAACCTATAAAACATGGAAGAGTGCTGTGATTAAAAAACTTGAGACAAAACTTTAAGATGGACCTTAGACTCAATATTTTAGACAGATATATAATTAAGAAGTTCATTGGCACCTATCTGTTTGCTCTTATCATATTCATAGGAATAATAATAATTTTTGATGTAAGTGAAAAGATCGACGATTTTGTTGAGAAGGGGGCATCACTGCAGGCAATTGTTTTTAGGTATTACGGCAATTTTGTTCCCTATTTTATGAATATGTTCAGTCCGCTGTTCGTCTTTATCGCTGTTATATTCTTTACATCCAAACTAGCTTCTCACAGCGAAATTGTTGCCATGCTGGCAGGGGGAATAAGTTTCAGGCGACTTCTCTATCCGTACTTTATATCGGCATCAATAATTGCTGTTATGAGTCTGTATATGAATCTTTTTGTGATACCTCCGGCAAACAGAGTCAGGCTGGAGTTTACAGACAAATATATTAAAGACAGGTTTGTTAACACAAACAGAGATATTCACCTTCAGCTCTCTCCGGGGAATTTTGTCTATATGGAGTCTTTCAACAGTTGGAGCAATCTTGCAACAAGATTCACACTTGAGACAATTGAAGGACACACTCTGGTATCGAAACTCTCTGCTGAAACTGCAGTATGGGATCCCGCGTTTGAAGGGTGGAGACTCTCCAACTACTACATTAGGACAAATAACGGGAACAAACAAGAGATTGTCAGTGGCTATACAAAAGATACCATAATAAATCTGACCATTGATGATCTCAACAAAAGGGATAATTTTGTAGAGTCATATAATTACAAAGAGCTTAATCAGTTGATAAAACTTCAGAAGCTAAGAGGAGATAAAAGGGTTATGTACTCTCAGATAGAGAAGCACACACGATTCACTCTTCCTTTTTCTGCCTTTATTCTTACTTTGATTGGCGTATCTCTGTCTGCCAGAAAAAGAAAAGGGGGTATAGGCATAAATATTGGAATAGGACTTATGCTTAGTTTCTCTTACATTTTATTCCTGCGATTCAGCCAGATGTTTGTACATGCAGGAGTCTTGCCTACATGGATTGCCCTGTGGATACCAAATGCACTTTATCTGATGATTGCTGCCGGTTTATACCGTAGTGCTCCCAAGTAGCTATTTGTACCTCTTCTTTACAGCAAGAAGCATATCATCCACCATAAGCTCCATATCCCATCTTGGACGCCATCCCCATTCTCTTCTTGCACATGTGTCATCCATATTGTCCGGCCAGGAGGCAGATATTTTATCTTTAACAGGGTCTATGTCGTAGTCGAAGGTTGCTTCAGGCACCCGTTTTTTGATTGCAGCAAACAGCTCTTTTGGAGAGAAGCTCATTGAGGTAACATTGAAACTGTTCCTGTGTTGCAATTTAGCCGGATCGGCCTCCATAAGGTCTGTACAGGCACTGAGAGCGTCAGGCATATATAGCATATCCATATATGTGTCAGGGGGAATCGGGCATGTATACTTACCACTCTTTACAATATCGTAGAATACTTCAACAGCGTAGTCTGTAGTGCCTCCACCCGGAAGTGCTCCATTGGATATTATACCGGGAAATCTTACGCTGCGGGTATCAACTCCAAAACGGTCGAAATAGTAGTCGCTTAAAAGCTCACCCGAAACCTTACATACTCCGTATATTGTATTTGGACGCATTATTGTGTCCTGAGGGGTGTCCTTGTGAGGAGTGGTGTTCCCAAAAACACCAATGGAACTTGGGGTAAAGAGCGAACATTTAAACTCTCTGGCAAGTTCGAGAGAGTTTATCAAAGCACCCATATTTACATTCCAGGCAAGTTGGGGGTCTTTCTCTCCCGTTGCCGAAAGCAGCGCTACCAGGTTGTATATCCTGTTTATCTTGTTTTTAGAGACCAGTTGACTATATTGATTCATATCCAGAGCGTCAAGAACAACCGAACGGCACATACCGGACAGTCTCTCTGCTGCATCCTTTTTGAGTTCTGCTGCTATTACACTATCTTCGCCATAAATCGACTGTAAATGCGGGATGAGTTCTGTTCCTATCTGGCCACCGGCTCCTACTACAAGAATGTTCATTTTAATTTAAATATTGGTAAATTCTGTTACAAAAAGTTAAACAAAAGTAAGAAATATATTAAAAAGATTACGATACGCTTTATTTTTTTTTTAAAAAATGGATCTACTCTCTTTACATAATAAAATAAAAGAGTTTGCTTATCAGTGGGGGTTTGCAGATTATGGGGCAATACCTGTACAGAGTTTTACAGGTGACGCTGATTATCTCAAAAAATATATATCCAGGAGTTTCAACGCTCAAATGGAATTCCTTAACAGGAACCTGAAGGTAAGAGAGAACCCTTCCCTTCTGATGGAAAATGCACTGAGTATAATGGTTTTTCTGGCTCCATACAGACAACCTGCACGGCATAACGGCGCAAAACCCCTAATAGCATCTTATGCATCAGGAGTAGATTATCACATAAGCGTTAAGGAGAAACTACACGAAGTTGCCGGTAAAATCTGTACAATTATACCGCATTTCAGATACAGGGCATTTACAGATAGTGCTCCAATTTTCGAGAAGCGTGCTGCACAGTTGGCAGGGCTGGGATTTATAGGTAAAAACACATTGCTTATCAGTGAAAAACACGGAATACAAAATGTAATAGGTGTAATAGTTTCAAATATACCGCTTTATTATACTGCAAAAAACACTGAGAGCAGATGTGAAGGGTGCGATATATGCGTAAAGAGCTGCCCTACAGGCGCATTGGTTGCCCCATATACTCTTGATTCGCGAAGATGCATATCATACCAAACAGTTGAGAGTCCATTTATGGCAGATGAGGAGCAATTTAAAACCGTTAGATGCGGATATATTTTCGGTTGTGAAATTTGTATGTTAAATTGCCCATGGTTTGACACCGGAGAAATTTCTAAGTGGAGGGAGTTCGAACCATTGAAATTTAACACCGGAAAGAGCATATCAGATTTAACATGCCAGGAATGGCTGGATATTGATAATGCAGAGTTTAAGAGAAGCTTTGCCATGAGCGCAATGTTGCGGACAGGGCTAAAAAAGATACAAGATAATGTTAAAAACATTTAATTATGACCAAAAACTGGCATACACCTGTTGTTTTTGAATCTTTGAAAGAGAAAATAAAGTACAGTGACAGATTGCTGTTTACCGGCTCCTGCTTTGCAACAGTTATCGGGCAGAAGATGAAAGAAATGAGATTCAATTCATTAACAAATCCTTTTGGGGTGATGTTCAACCCGGTGTCTGTTGTGAATTCAATTGCCAGAATAGAGAGCAACCAACCATTTACTAAAGACGAACTTGTTAAAACAGATGATATTTATGTGAGCTTTATGCACGGCAGTGAGTTTTATGACACCTCAGCCGAAATATTTATTGACAGTAATAATAAAATTCTGCAGGCAGCTCATATTCATTTTACAAAATGCAGCTGGATTGTCATAACTCTTGGTACTTCATGGGTATTCAGAGATAAAGTAACCGGAGATGTGGTTGCAAATTGTCATAAACTGCCTGCATCACGCTTTATAAGAGAGCAGTTGAGTGTTGAAGAAACAGAGCAGCTTCTGGGGAAACTGATTAATAAATATCCCAGTAAAAATTGGATATTGACAGTTAGCCCTGTAAGACATCTTAAAGACGGGGCACACGCAAATCAGATAAGTAAGGCGCGCCTGTTGCTTGCAGTGGATAATCTTGTCAACAGATTCTCAAATGCTTTCTATTTTTCTGCATATGAAATATTTATGGACGAACTTAGAGATTACAGGTTCTATGCCGAAGATATGGTACACCCCTCACAAACATCTGCAGGGTATATATGGGACAGATTTCGTGAGTATGCTATAGATCCCGGGTGTGACAAAATGTTTGATATGATAGCAAAGCTGAATGCTATGAAAAACCACCGTCCCATTTTTCCGGAAAGTGCCGCTAACGCAAAGCT
>CAZPFI010000085.1:0-8128 GCA_964585795.1 uncultured Muribaculaceae bacterium
CCTCTCTCTCCTTAATTATTTTAAGCTTCTCTTTTGGGTAGTATATAAGGGTACACAGCTCACGCTTCTCCGATTCTCTGAGGGTATGACCAAAAATCATATCTACTTTTTTCCTTATTACACCGGACGCGTTTTTGAGAACATGGCTGAATGCTTCGTGCTCACCGTGAATGTCGGTAAGAAAATGTTCGGTGCCTTTGGGGAGATTTAAAATAGCTTCCAGATTAATTATTTCGGTTGTTGCGTCCGGTATCGTCGGGAAGCTTTTAGAGAGAAGTTTGAGGTATTTAAGATCTTCCATCTGATTTATATTGAGAATTTTCAAGGTGTTTCTTTATTGTCTGTAACATATTGTTTATGTCCACAGGTTTTGTAATTACTTCATTGCAGCCGGCATTTATTGCCTGGATGTGCTGAAATTCAAATGCATTGGCTGTTTGTGCAACAATAGGTACACTGGGTGAAATTTTGCGGATCTCCTCAGTTGCCGTAAGACCGTCCATAACCGGCATCTTAATATCCATCAAGATTAGATCGGGATTATAAGTTTTGTACATGTCAACCGCTCTTTTACCGTTTTCTGCCCAGATTACTTCGTACCATTTGGAGAGAATTACCTTGAGCAATATATAGTTGCACTCCAGGTCTTCGGCAATAAGCACAAGCGGTTTTTTGGAGTCGTTTTTTTCTGATTCGGTATCCGCTCCGGCCCCTGCGGGAGTCTCTTTTCTCTTCTCCTTTACAGGCAGTGATGTTTGCCGGTTATCTGATTCAATCTTTAAATATTGCTCAAGCATCTGTTTCTGCCGCAAGTTCTCCTCACGCAATTGCCTGTTCTCGCGCAACGATTTTTTGTATCTGACGGTATATACCGCAAATATCAGAGAGGAGAGCAGCAGCAGAGAGAAGAATGCTATGAGGAACTGAAATTCAAGAGTATATGCCTCGTAAATGGTTTTTGGCCGGTTAATGAATTCACTGTTTTTTGGAGCATTGTTTATTCCAAGCCCGAATCGTGTAAGTACATTAAAATCTAAAATAAGCCGGGAATCTTTCATAGTATCGGAGACAATCTCTCCGGGACGGAGCTCCGATGCAATTTTTGCAGCTCTGTATCCTATATCCCATGTTGAGGTAGTATAACCACCAAGAACTCCGCTCCCTAAAAGCAGGTTCTGTATGGAAAAAACCGGAAACTTTGAAATATCGCCAAGAAATGACTCTCGTGTACTATTTGTATGATAATTGCCGTAACTGTCTATTTGCCAGCTTGATATTATAATAAAGGTGTTGTCTGGGAAGTTGTTTATCTGGTCTACAAAATCCCTGAAGTGAGAATTACTGGCTTTAAGAAAATGGATCTTAACTCCTTCGGTATTTACAGATAACTGCTCTCTTGCTATCCGCATCTCAATATCACCGTACTGGCTTTCGTCCGTTATCACAATAACATCTTTGGTCTTTGGAAACAGCTTCATTCCAAGTTTAAAGTTCTCTTTAAAAAAAAGATTAACTGAAATAGTTGAAATTCCGGGATTGTACGGCAACTTCTCTCCCAGCATTGATACAGAGAGCATTGATGCTCTTTCGGGGACAAGTGTGTCGGTATCACAAAAAAGGCGGTGCCCTTCGGAGTCGGTGGCAATCAGAGCCGTGCTTAAGAGACGAATTATAGGTGATCTGGCAGCTATTTTAAATCTGCGTAAAATCTCTTCATATTGGTTTTCGCCTCTTATGTTAAAGTTCAATGTTCGGATATTGGCTGTTACCCTGTGATTTGAAATGTAGGTAGAGAATCCGGCAAAAAATTCACTCGAACGCTCCGAATTGTGAATTTTTGTGTATATTAGCGTTAAGGTCTTATCTTTTTGATATGCATCCCTGTAAGATTCCGTACTATCCTCCTGAGCCATAACCGGGAGAGATACTGTTAACAAGATAATAAGAGTCTTAAAAAATAAGCGCATCTGGTTGTTTATTGAGCAACAATTAATGATTGGATACCCACCCAAAGATAGTAAAAACATATTATATATTAACTTAATCTACCTGACTCTATGTTTTTTGAACTACCAAAACTGCCTTACGGCAACAGCCAGCTGAAGCCGGTGATAGGCGAAGATACTATCAATTTTCATTATGGGAAACACCATCAGACCTATGTAACAAACCTTAACAATCTTATTAAGGGCACCAGTTTCGAAAAGATGAACCTGGAGGAGATTGTGCTTAAATCGGAGGGAGCTATATTCAACAATGCCGCACAGGTATGGAACCACACCTTCTATTTCCTCTCTTTTAAACCAAACGGAGGGGGAGCACCCAAAGGACCGCTGGAAAGTGCTATAATTGATGCCTGGGGATCCTTTGAGGAGTTCGGAAAAGAGTTCGAAAATGCGGCATTGACAATTTTTGGTTCGGGTTGGGCGTGGTTGGTTAAGGATAGCGAAGGTAAACTGCATATTCAAAAGGAGAGCAATGCCGGAAATCCGCTAACCAAAGGATTTACACCCATACTCACTTTTGATGTGTGGGAGCACGCTTACTATCTGGACTATCAGAACCGCAGGGCAGAGTACCTCTCATCTCTGTGGAGAATTATTGACTGGGATATTGTATCTGCAAGATACTAGCAGACTGCCTTTTTAAGGACGCTTTTTTTAATCATAAACGACATAACTGCAGTGCGGACAATCAGATGCATCATATAAGCAGCGTATAGCGCCTGCAAGCCCATAATTGTCTCAAGAGCATAGTAGGTAATAAAGAATGAAGCGGCTGAAAGCAGCATCGTATCTCTTATTGCAGCAGAGGCCGTTGCTCCTATGAAGATTCCGTCAAGAATGAATGCAACACAACTTAACAGAGGTACTGCAAGCAACCACGGAAGATAATCGTGTGCCATTGCAAGTACTTCACCATTATTGGTTAACATACGGAAAAGTGTCTCTCCGGCTGCTCCGTAAACCAGTGTGGATACTGCTGCAATGATAAATGTCCATTTAAACAGTACAATTATCGATTTTCTTAACGACAGAGGGTCTTTGGCTCCTATGAATCTACCGGTAAGTGCCTCTCCGGCGTATGCAAAACCATCGATGAAATAAGAGTAGAGGAGCATAAGTTTCATCATTATGGTGCTTACTGCAAGAAGATTGTCTCCATATTTTGCGGCGATGCTTGTAAAGCCGGAGTAAACCAGAAGCAGCGAAACCGATCTTATGAACAAATTACCGTTAAGCACAAAAAAGTTTTTCATCTCCCTTAGCTTTAACGAGCTCCTGATGTTAATCCTTGCAAAAAGCTTGCGGTAATAGGTGTAAAAAAGCGCTACTGCAAGCAGCATTCCTGCATATTGGGCAATTAGCGTTCCAAGTGCAATTCCCGGAATTCCCATCTTAAGCAAGATTGCAAAGACAATACTGAGAACAAGATTGAGCAGATTTACAAACACATCAACAACCATAGGGCTGATGGTGTTTTGCATTCCTATAAACCACCCCTTGAAAGCAAAAAGCGACAGAGTGGCAGGGGCTGCCCAGATTCTTATAAAGAAGTACTTTCTTGCAAGCATTTCAACCTCGGGTGTGCAGTCGATGATGAGGAATGAGGTCTCCAGAAATGCGAATTGGATTGTCCATATTACCATCGCCGAAATAAGTGCTGTTCCAACTGCCTGAACCAGTATTTTTACAGCGTAGTCGAAATCCCTTCTGCCATAGGCCTGAGCAGCAAAACCTCCTGTCCCAACCCTCAGGAAGCCCATATTCCAGTAGAGAAGATCGAACAGCATGGTTGCAATAGCTATTGCACCTATACTTGCTGCATCTCCCAGTCTTCCGGCAATAGCCAGATCTACCATTCCGACAATAGGAACGGTGATGTTTGCGAGTATACTGGGGATGGCAAGTTTCAATACTTTTCTGTTCATCGGTACTTACCCTCCTCCTCAAGCATACTTATGTAAGAAAAATATCTCTCTTTTGTTACAACTCCTTTTTCCACGCCATCTTTAACGGCACATCCGGGTTCGTGAGTGTGTGTGCAGGGAGCAAAGCGGCATTTGTCAAGTAGGGCAAACATCTCCGGGAAGTAGTGGCTTAACTCCTCTTTTTGCATCTCCAGAAGGCCAAAACCTTTTATTCCGGGAGTGTCAATAATGAATCCGCCCCCAGACAAAGGGTGTATCTCATAGAATGTGGTTGTATGTTTACCCATTTTATGATAGTCCGAAATATCCCCTGTTTTAATGTTCAGAGAGGAGTCGAGAGCGTTTATCAGAGATGACTTTCCAACACCGGAGACTCCGGAAAAGAGAGAGAGACGGCCTTTGCACTCCTCCTTAAGCAGATTGATGTTGGTGCCTTTAAGCCCCGAAGTGAGAATTATCCGGTAACCGGCGCTTTTATTATAGATATTCATGAAATTATCAAGAGATTCACTGTGCTCCGGGGTGTACAGATCGGCTTTGTTAAGCAGAATGGTAACAGGCACCTTGTATGCCTGGCAGGTTACCAGGAAACGGTCGATGAATTCGAGTTTTGTAACCGGGAAATCGAGTGTTGCAATTAAAAATACCCTGTCCAGATTTGAAGCAATTATATGTGCCTGTCTCGAGAGGTTTGTGGATTTGCGTATTATGTAGTTCTTTCTTGGTAGAATGCTTGTAATTACACCGCTTTTATTATCGGTCTTGTGGAAAAAAACCCTGTCTCCCACAGCTATCGGATTGGTGGTAACAGAGTCTCTGAGACGGAGCTTACCTCTTAATACACAGGGGACAATATCCCATTCGGGCAGTCTGCTTACCAGATACCTGCTCCCGGTGTGTTTAACAACTGTTCCCTCCTCTGTTTTTATATTTTCCACGGCCGCGAAGATACAAAATTGTTGAAAATGGTTTAGCTTTGTCCTAAATTATAGTTTTATGTTTAGTATTAATGAGATAGATTCTATTGTTGAAAAGGGACTCTTTACGCTCAGCTTAGGCGGAGAACCCGGGGAGCTGTACAAACCGATAGAGTATCTTGTATCAATTGGAGGAAAGAGAATACGCCCTAAGCTTGCACTGATATCATACAACCTTTTTTGCGACAAGCTGGATAACTCCATTATCTATCCGGCACTGGGGCTGGAGATTTTTCACGGGTTTACTCTCATTCACGACGACATAATGGATAATGCCGATCTCAGAAGAAACAGGGCAACGGTTCATAAAAAATGGAACAGCAATATTGCAATTCTTTCGGGTGATGTGATGTGCATAAAGTCATACCAGCTGATATCGCATGCCCCTGATGCTGTGCTAAAAGAGGTGATGGAAATATTTAACAAAACAGCTGCTCAGGTATGTGAAGGTCAGCAGTTTGACATGAACTATGAGAGTCTGCCATTTATTACAATGGACGATTATATCAGTATGATCGGGCTAAAAACAGCTGTTCTAATTGCTGCGTCTGCAAAGATAGGAGCTACTATTGCAGGGGCAGATGCTAAAATAAAAGAGTGCATATATAATTACGGATATATGCTTGGACTGGCATTTCAGATCAAGGACGATTATTTCGACAGCTTTGGAGACAGTGCTGTTTTCGGAAAGAAAATCGGAGGGGATATTCTATGCGGTAAAAAGACATGGCTTTTGGTTGAGGCCTTAAAAATGGGAGATTCAGCAACCAGGCAAATGCTGTTCGACACACTAAAAAACAGAGATATTCTGCCTGATGACAAAATAAAGAGGGTACTTGAGGTTTATAACAATCTTAACATAAAAGAGGCAGCAGAGGCCGCTATGAATGAATATCATCATAAATCCCTGAGTGCACTTAAGGATTGCAGCTTAAACAGCGAGCAGCGTTTGAGACTTGAAGAGTTTGCAGACTCATTGATAAACAGAGAGAAATAGACAGATTTTGATAACAGAGAACTTTAATAATGGAACACACTAAAGAATTTAACTCAATTTTTGACAAGAGCATTGTTGATTATCACAAACATAACGACATAAACAGAGAGCCCCAAAACCCATACACAGAGGGTAGCTTCCAATTTATACTCTACAATAAAAACTGGATTGATGATATTCAGTGGCACCTTGAAGACATTATCCGTGACCCCGAGATAAATCCTGTGGAGGCACTTAAAATAAAAAGAAGAATTGACAGGCTTAACCAGCAGAGAACCGATATGGTTGAGATGATTGACACATATTTTCTTGAGAAATTCCAGGATGTTGAAGTTAAGCATGGCGCCACACTAAATACCGAAACACCTGCCTGGGCAATTGACCGCCTCTCGATACTTGCTCTAAAGATTTATCATATGCAGGCAGAGGCACAGAGAGAGGGGGCAGATCCCGAACATATTGCCAGATGCAAGGGTAAGCTGGAGGTGCTATTAAGCCAAAGGGAAGACCTGTCATCTGCAATTGACCGTTTGTTGGAAGAGATTCAAAATGGGGATAAGTATATGAAAACCTACAGGCAGATGAAGATGTACAACGACCCTTCGTTAAACCCGGTTTTATATGGAACGAAAAGAGGGTAATAATATTTTAATATTTAGGTTTTCAGCCATTGGAGATGTGGCAATTGCTGCACCACTGGTAAGGGAGTATGCACTTAAAAATCCCGGACACAACTTTACAATGGTCTCCAACCCCATGCTGGAGCCGCTTTTTACAGGAATACCCAATTTACATTTTTTCCCGGTATGGTTCAGGGGTAAACACAGAGGATTAAGAGGCCTTTTGAAGCTTTTTAAAGAGCTCAAGGAGTTAAAGCCCGACAGAGTTGCAGACCTCCACTCGGTGCTTAGAACTCATATTTTAAGGTTTCTTTTTTTAATGTCATTTAAACCGGTTTATAAGCTTAATAAAAACAGAAGGTTAAAAAATGAGCTTACAAGAAGGACCGGAAAGAACAAAACCGGGGAGATACCTGCTGTGATGTACGAATATGAGAGGGTGTTGGTTAATCTGGGGTTAAAAGATTTGAGTTTTGCACCGGCCGGGATAAAAATTAAAGTAAAGAATCCGCTTAAGGAGTCAGGGGCTGTAAGAAATATTGGCATAGCACCATTTGCAAAACATGCGGGTAAAGAGTGGCCTGTCGGATATATGGAGAGAGTGATTGAAAACCTTTCATCTACAGGTAAGTATAAAATTGCCCTTTTTGGCGGAGGGGGGTACGAAACGGTGCTGACCGGAGAGTGGGAACAGAGATTCCCTAATGTGGTTTCTTATGCCGGAAAGCTTACTTTTAAGGAGGAGCTGGCAAGGATGGCAGAGCTGGATTTAATGCTAAGCATGGACTCTGCAAATATGCATTTTGCGTCATTTTGCGGGGTTCCTGTAATTTCAATATGGGGTGCAACAGACCCACGGCTTGGATTTTACGGATGGAGGCAAGACTCTTCACTGGCAATAGGCACAGACATTGAGTGTCGCCCATGTTCTGTTTTTGGAGCAAAAAAATGTTTCAGACGCGATTATGCGTGTCTCAAAGCAATTCTTCCCGGGACGGTTATAGATTGCGTTAATAACTTTTTTGAAAGAGATGAAGCTTAACCCTAAGGATATTGAGATAATGGCTCCTGCCGGCAACTTCGAATCTTTGATTGCTGCAATTCAGGGAGGTGCCGATTCTGTCTATTTTGGATTGGGTAATTTGAATATGCGCTCACACTCTGCCAATAACTTCTCTCAGGAGGATCTGGATGCAGTTGTGGAGACATGCAAAAAGGCCGGTGTAAAAACATACCTCACTCTCAATATTGTGCTTTACGATAACGAGCTGGAACAGATGAAAAGAGCTGTGGACTCTGCTGTCAGGGCGGGAGTCTCTGCGGTTATTGCATCAGACATGGCCGCCATTTTATATGCAAGAGAGGCAGGAATAGAGGTGCACATCTCAACCCAGCTTAATGTTTCCAACATTGATAGTGTTAAATACCATTCGCAGTTTGCAGATGTGATTGTTTTAGCCAGAGAGTTAGACCTTAATCAGATAAAGAGCATATACCGGCGAATAGAGACGGATAACATAACCGGACCTTCGGGTCAAATGGTGAGACTCGAGCTATTCTGTCATGGTGCTCTGTGTATGGCTGTCTCCGGCAAATGTTATCT
>CAZPFI010000086.1:0-8121 GCA_964585795.1 uncultured Muribaculaceae bacterium
ACTTACAGTTTCAACAGTTCTCACTCTGGTAGTGATGCCTACAATCTACAGTTCGTTTCATGTTGGAGAGATTAAGAAGCTGAGGAAGAAACATGCAAAGAGAATTAATCAACTTAAATAACCGGAATAATGAAAGCAGTAATGATTATATATAACCAGGCACATTCGGCAACCGTAATGGAGGTCCTGGATAATTGCGGAGTGAGGGGATTTACAAAGTGGGTTGATGTTCAGGGAAGAGGTACCGTAAAGGGAGAACCCCATTACGGCACCCACGCCTGGCCCTCAAAGAATATGGTTGTACTGGCTGTTGTTAACGAACAACAGCTTCAACCCCTTGTCGGTGAACTTAAGCAGTTAAATGAAGAAGCAAAAGACCAGGGTCTGAGGGTTTTTGTCTGGGAATCGGAGTCGGTAGTGTAAATGACGAACTGATATTGTGTAACTTCCTGCCTATCTGTCGTTTTACTGCGATTGGTTTTCTTAAGCCATTAAAACCACTCACATATATATAGCTTATTTAGAGAAACATACACAAGATGAGTTAGTCATTGATTTTTTTCTTAAATTTGTCTCATATATAACAATTCAAAAAAACAAATTATGGCATTAGCAGTAAATGATTCAAATTTCAACCAAATAGTAATTAATTCAGATAAACCGGTATTAGTAGACTTTTGGGCTGCCTGGTGCGGCCCTTGCAGAATGATATCGCCCATTGTTGACGAGCTTGCCAAAGAGTACGAAAGTAAAGCTGTTATCACAAAATGTGATGTCGACTCAAGCGAATCAATACCCGTAAAATACGGAATAAGAAACATTCCTACAATTCTGTTTTTTAAAAACGGGGAGTTAAGAGATAAAATAGTGGGCTCTACAACCAAAGCCGCCATTGTATCCAAAATTGAAGAGTTACTTTAAAAAATTTTTAGAATATGAAAAAGTTTATTTACGCTGTTATTACTCTCCTGCTCGTCTCATCTTCTCTGCAGGCACAATCACGGCTTGGAATAAAAGGGGGGCTTAACTTTAACTCCCTTAAGGATATCTCCGACAATGTAGACGAGACTTGGGGGAAGCAGACCGGTTACCATTTTGGATTGACATACCAGATTAAAGTACCAATACTGGGTATTGGTCTTCAGCCAGAACTGCTATTCATAAGGCAGGGAGCAGAAGGAGTGGTAGGTGCCAATCAAAGCTTTTATCTTGATTACCTCACTCTGCCGTTAAACTTTCAGCTTGGACTGGACTTATTGCTGTTGAGGCCATTTGTTATGTTCTCTCCTTATATATCATATGCGGTTGGCAAAGGAGAGTCGTTTGAATCGGCACCATGGGATGACTTTAACAGATTTGACTACGGATACGGTATTGGTGCAGGTGTTGACATATGGAAACTACAGATAACAGGGAAGTATAACTGGGGCCTGGGTAAACTCCAGTCGGCAGGAGCCGGAGCAATCAACGGAGAGACATTCAATAATGCCAAATTACAGGGTTTTCAACTATCTGTAAGTATAATGTTTTAATATCCTGACATATGGGAAAGAGAATATGTGTTTATTGCTCTTCCAGTGATATGATTGATAGCAAGTACAGGGAGGCTGCCAGGGGTTTTGCCAGGGCGGCCTCCTTAAATAATTACACCATTGTTTGCGGAGGAAGTCTCAGAGGTCTTATGGGAGTAATAATTGACACAGTAATTAGAAACGGGTCCGGTGTGGAGGGGGTGATTCCGGG
This sequence comes from uncultured Muribaculaceae bacterium, assembly GCA_964585795.1. Classification (GTDB taxonomy): domain Bacteria; phylum Bacteroidota; class Bacteroidia; order Bacteroidales; family UBA932; genus Bact-08. The sequence goes on from CAZPFI010000086.1 coordinate 1,744, forward strand.
ATTTATGGGTGAGATGGAGATTCACCATCCGGGAATTCAACAGCTTGAAATTGTAGATACAATGAGTCGCAGAAAAGAGCTTCTGAGACATAATACCGATGCTGTTGTGGCCTTTCCGGGAGGGATGGGCACCCTTGAAGAGTTCCTGGAGACCTACACCCTCAAACGGCTGGGGCAATACGATGGAGCTGTAATTCTCTTTAATCTGGATGGGTTTTATGACAAACTTCTGGAACTTTTTGATTACTTTTCGAAAAATTTCTTTTTAGGGAGAAACTATCTGGATAGTCTGATTATTGTTAAAACGGTACAGGAACTTATTGAAGCGATTGAAACCAGTAAAAAAGAGACCCTTAAAGCCGAACATTACCTGCCACTGTAGAAGTCTATGGATAATAATATCAACAATATAATAGCCGATGATCTTTGGCGTGTGAACGCATTGATAAGAGATACCTTATCAAGCGATGTACAACTGCTTAACACAATTAATAACTATCTGTTTAACCTTAAGGGCAAGCAGTTGAGGCCTGTATTAAGTCTTCTGTCGGCAATGGCTTGCGGAAAAGTAACTCCTTTAACAATATCCTGCGCTGCTGTGGCTGAAATGATTCATACGGCAACTCTGCTGCATGACGATGTTGCAGACAACTCTGCCCAGAGAAGAGGTGCCCCTACAATTCACAAAGTGTACAGTGCCGCCGCATCTGTTCTATCCGGAGACTACTGGTTGGCAAAAGCCCTTTCGTTATTGGTTAAGGAGAACGATCCCCGGGTTATGGGGTTCTACACAAAAGCTGTTGAAGAGCTTTCGGAGGGAGAGCTGTTTCAGATACAGAAGGCATCTACTCTGGATACAACAGAAGGGGATTACTTTTACATCATTGCCAGAAAAACTTCAAGTTTGTTTGTGGCAGCAGTTGGAAGTGCAGTTTACGCTTCCGGTGCCGGCGATGATGAAATAGAGCAGTTAAGCAGATACGCTTACCATTTGGGAATTGTTTTTCAGATAAGGGACGATATTTTCGACTATATGCCCGAACTTAATACCGGGAAAAATGCAGGTACCGACATAAGAGAGAAGAAGATAACCCTGCCTCTTATATGGGCACTAAAGAACACATCACCGGCAGAGAGGGAAAAAATGCTTGAGCTTATACGAAAAACTGCTGATACAGACAACTCTCTGGCAGAAAAAACCCTTGAGTTTGTAAAGTTTAATTCGGGTATTGAACTTGCAAGAAACTCTTTATTGGAGCATTCAAATCTGGCAATTGAGTCCCTGTCACAAATAAGATATTCCAATTATAAGAAAGAGCTTGAAAATCTTGCGGTATATGCAGGAACCAGAGATCGTTAAAAGTTTCTGGCAGCCAACTCCAGTTTGCGGAAAAACTCTTCACCGAATGCAAATATCAGCGGCTCTTTTAGAAAGAGATATACCGGAATATTTTCTCTTTTGCCTTTGTTAAAAGCATCCAGACAAATATGCCACTGATGTAAATTAAGTGCAATCATTCCATTCGAAAGCGTTGAAACCCTTATAGGATAAAGCCAGCAGGAGATTGGTTTTCTAAAATCACTCTGATTATTTAAGTGAGCAGACTCTACACCACAAAAGCAATTATTGTCACTGTCAAAGAAGGAGTAGGCACACTCCTCTCCCTCAATAAGCGGAGTTACCAGATCTCCGTCGCTATCTGTGACAAAGGGACCCTGCTCATTAATTGAGCGGATCCCCCGGTCGGTCAGATACCTCTCTATGGAAGAAAGGGTGCCCTCAATAAGAGAGCACTCCTGTTCTGTAAGTGGTGCGCCGCTGTCACCGATGATGCAGCAGCTACCGTGACATTTGGATATATCGCAGGCAAATTTTTCAGTAAAAATTAATGAGGAAACCAGAATGTTGTCAATCTCTACTATTGATGTCATTTACCTGTTATTTATAACTATTTTGCAGAAGGAGCATATCCCTTCATAACGACCTCTAACTGATTGCCCTGAGAGAAAATATCCCTTATAAAATTGTTAAGTTTTTGCGGAGTAACAGACCTTAGTGCCGTCTGATATGTGGTATGCATATCTTTGCCAATAAGGAAGCGGGAAGAGAGAGTTCCTAACCAGTAGCTGTTTTCCCTAAGATTCTGCTCATAGGTTTTTGTCATATACTCTACTGCTTTGGCAAAATCATCTGCCTCTACTCCATTAGCTATTACATTGTCAATCTCTTTGTATGCTCTTGCAAGAAGTCGCTCTTTAAGGGCAACATCGGTATCAAAGCCAAACAGGAAGGTGAAATTGTCATCAGGATAGTAACTCATACTCATATTAACTCCAACGCCGTATGTTCCCTGCTCCTCTTCGCGAATAGTACGGGTAAATACCATATCGAAAATCTGCGAAGTTATACTGGCCATAATGTTGTTCTCCACATTGTAGGCCACTTTTCCTGTGTATATAGTGTAAGCCGTTGCTTTTGGTGTCTGCATCTCCCTGTCGAAATGCTTTTGCACCTTTCCTGTAATCGGGTTCATACGCAGATCTTTCCAGTCCTCCTTGCGACCTTTATTGCCGGGGAGCGATCCTATATACTTCTCTACAAGTGGTTTAAGAGAGGCGGGGTCGAAGTTTCCAACGAAAATGAATGTAAAGTCGGCAGCATTTGAAAAACGCTCTTTTGCAAGCTCAAGAGATCTGTCATAGTCAATCTTTTGTAGCATATCCATATTTAACCGGGTTGCAAACGGATGGTTATTGTATAGTGTCTTCTGGATAGTGTCCGAATATGCCATCATCGGTTCTGCCGACATATTCTTAAGCTGTGCTTCAAGCCGGCTGATATATGCCTGGAAGGCCTCCTGATCTTTTCTCAAAGATGTGAAATTGATATGAAGGAGCTGCATGAAAGTTTCAATGTCTCTGGGAGAGGTGCTTCCTGTTGCATTTTCGGAAGATGAACCTACAGTCATTCTTAAAGAGGCAATCTTACCTGCCAGTACCTTTCTCAGATCTGTTGCACTGAAATTACCGGCACCTCCAATTGAGATAACATCATTGATAACCTTCGAACTAATAACATCTGCAATGTCAAAGTGTGAATATCCTCCACGGCTTACTGCACTGAACAGAATCTGATCTTCCTTGAAATCTGTCTTCTTAAGAACAACAGTTGCTCCATTGGACAGGTTCCAGACAGTGCCTCCGCTCATAGGTTCAGGGACTTCTGTTACTACCCTGCCTGCAACCGGTGTGTGTGGAACCAGAGGTTCGTCGGAAAGAGTCTCCTGGTAGGCCTCAAGCTCTTTACCGCGGGCAGCCTTGAAAACAGAGAGCAGTGCTTCGGGAGTTGGTTTTTCAAGCCCTGCTTTTTCAGGCATCATTACAGCAATCACCACATTATCTTCTGTTGGAAGAGACATGGCATAGGTGTTAATCTGCTCAATTGCTATTGCCGGAGCAATCTGCTGCATCATGGTGTACTCCATCTCAATTCCGGGGAGCGCCTCGGAAGTGAGGAAATGGTTGAGAATATTCCGCACAAAGAAACTGTTGTTGAGTTTTTCTCTCTCTTTGTAAGTGTTCTCAAGCCGGGTAAGATAATTTGCTCTTGCCCTTTCGTATTCCGATGCAGTGAAACCGTATCTTTTAATCCTCTCCGCCTCTTCGGTAATTGCCTTGAGGGCTGTGTCTATCTCGCCCTCCCTGGCACCTGCAGTAATATTGAAAGCGGCCTTGGAATTTGCAACAATAAAATCGCCGTGAGAAGAGGAAGCACTTGTAAACGGAGCATTTGCTTTTTGAACAATCTCCGAAAGTCTTGAGTTAAACATGGAGACTATCATGCTTTTAAAATAGTTGTTGACCATACTGGCTACAGTAGGGCGATACTGTTCCGGCATCACATCCTGTTTAAAAAACAGATTAACAGATATACTGGTAGCTTCGGGGTCGCTTACCACACCTACAAGTGGTTCTTTATTGTCAGGAACTTCAAATGTCTCTCTCACTGCAGGGTTTTTTGGTTTTGGAATTGCACCGAAAAGCTTAATAATCTGTTTTTCAACTGCAACAGGGTCAATGTCACCGACAACTATTATACCCTGTAAATCGGGGCGGTACCATTTGTGATAGTAGTCTCTAAGCTCTTGATATGTAAAGTTATCGATTACAGATACAAGACCTCCTGGAAGGCGGTGTGCATATTTACTTCCGGGCATTATCATCGGCAGCAAATCTTCAATCATTCTCCACTGAGCCCCGCTTCTTGTGCGCAGCTCCTCTCTTATTACTCCTCTCTCCTTGTCGATATCATCCTCTTCAAGAGAGATTGCATTTGACCAGTCGTGAAGGATAAGCAGACACGAGTCTATAATACCCTGTCTTCTTACAGGGACGGCAGAGATGTTGTAAACGGTTTGATCTACAGATGTGTATGCATTAAGATTTGCACCAAACCTAACACCAATTGTCCCAAGCCATGAGATGATTTTATCATCAGGAAAATTTTTGGTTCCGTTGAATGCCATATGCTCCAAAAAGTGAGCAAGGCCTCTCTGGTTCTCCTCTTCGAGAATAGAGCCCACTTTCTGGGCAATGTAAAACTCTGCCTGTCCTTTTGGCTCGGAGTTTTGCATCACAAAATATGTGAGTCCGTTGTCAAGTTTCCCGCTTCTAATCTTAGGGTCTAGCGGCATTACCTGAGGCATCTGAGCAGTTAATCCCAAAAACAGGAAAAGCGATGCCCCCAATAGAATTAGTCGTTTCATAAGTTATTATGTGAATTTTTAATAGATAGCACAAATGTAATGATTATTTTGCATCCTATTTTACTTTTTTTTATTTTTGCCGGAACCCCGATTTATAATTTTAATTTAACATACAAAATCAATCAAAAAATGAAAAAAATCAAGACATTTTTAACCGTTTGTATATTGTTTGCAGTTTCTGCAACAGCGGCCTACGGTCAAGATATGGAAGCCGCAACAGAACTATACAACACAGGAGGGAAGGCCCTATCCGAGGGTAATTATACAGTTGCCCTGGAATCGTTCAATAAAACGATTAAAATGCTTGAAGCAATATCTGCAGAAGAGAGAGGAGAGGATGGAGACGAAATGATGAAACAGTGTAAGGAGATAATCCCTCAGATACACCTGCGTTACGGCAAAGAGCTTGCAACAGCAGGTGATATCGACAACTCGATAGTTCAGATTAAACTTGCAGCCGAGACAGCCAAGAAATTCGATTTGCCTGAGGTGGTTGAAGAGGCAAATGACCTGATACCTCAGCTTCTAATGGTAAATGCAACAAATCTGTTTAATGACGGAAACCTCGAAGCTGCTATTGCAGGGTTTAAAAAGGTTATTGCCGCAGAACCGGGGAACAGTGCCGCATATCTCAGAATGGGTATGGCAGAGAGCCGTTTGAACAACGAAGATGCAGCTCTTGTGGCATTTGAAAAAGCAATGGAACTTGGCGAGACAGCAAATTCACCAAGACAGATATCTGTTATCTACCTCAAAAGATCTGCTGCTGCCACACGCACCAGAGATTGGGCAACTGTATTTGCAAACGCAAAAAAGGCGAATGATTACAGCGAGTCACCACAGGGAAATAAACTGGTAGGTCTTGCCGGTGTACAGCTAAAAAGATATGATGAGGCGATTGCCGCTTTGGAGAGTTATCTTGCGGCAGATCCAAACGCAAGTGACAAGAGCAGCACAATATACAACCTTGCAGTTTCGTATGAAGCCAAGAACAACAATGCAAAAGCATGCGGCTACTACAGACAACTGCTTAACGATGCAACTTACAAGCAGATTGCAGAATATAAAGTGAATACTCAACTAAAGTGCAACTAACAGGGTTAGAGATTTTAGCACCATCAAAAAACAGAGACATCGGCATCGCGGCAATTGATTGCGGTGCCGATGCTCTCTATATTGCAGGTCCAAATTATGGAGCGAGAGAGGCAGCCGGAAATCCGATGAAGGAGATAGAGCAGCTTGTAAAATACGCTCACCGGTACGATGCAAAGGTCTATTTAACCCTCAACACCATTCTTTTCGATGATGAGATTGACAAAGCGGTTAAGATTGCATGGCAGGCATACGAAGCAGGGTGTGATGCGTTGATAATTCAAGACCTGGGGCTGCTTGAGAGAGAGCTCCCTCCCCTCTCTCTTTTTGCATCTACGCAAGCCGATATAAGGACACCTCATCAGGCAAAACTGCTGGAGAATCTTGGCTTTAGCCGATTGATACTGGCAAGAGAACTTTCGGTAAGTGATATAGCAAAAATCAGGGAGAGCTGCAGTGTTCAGCTTGAGAGTTTTGTTCATGGAGCTCTTTGTGTGTCATACAGCGGACAATGCTATAT
>CAZPFI010000087.1:0-8098 GCA_964585795.1 uncultured Muribaculaceae bacterium
CGGTGGTTTCCCTATAAAGAACTCTTTGGCCTTTGATTACGATTACGAGTATATGGCAGAAGAGGCAATTGCACAGATTAAAAGCATATGCGACCAAAGAGGAATACCCGAACCAAATATATTTACCGAGTTTGGAAGCTTTACTGTAGGAGAAAGCGGAGCAGTTATATATCAGGTTCTTGACCAAAAGCAGCAGAATGACAGAGAGAGGTGGTATATGGTTGACAGCTCATTTATGACAACCCTCCCCGACACCTGGGGTATTAAGCAGCGTTTTATACTTCTACCTATTAATAAATGGGATAAAGAGTACCAGAGAGTATTTCTGGGAGGTCTTACATGTGACAGTCAGGATTACTATAATGCAGAAGCTCACGCCAATGCTATCTTTTTACCTTCGGTAAACGGAGATGAACCGCTTTACATAGGTTTTTTCCATACCGGTGCTTACCAGGAGTCTATTGCCGGGTTCGGCGGTATTCAGCACTGTCTTCAACCTGCACCCAAACACATTATAATTGATGTCGATGATAATGGTGATTACTCAACCAAGCTCTTCAGTAAAGAACAGACATATAAATCTATGTTAAAAATACTGGGATACTGATGCATCTTACCAAAGCGGAAATACGGCTTGCAAGACTCCTCGCAAAAAGAAAATTCAGGGATAACTACTCTCTTTTTGTTGTTGAGGGTGAGAAACTTGTTAAGGAGGCACGGGAATCGGGTTGGGAAATATATAAAGAGTACCATACCAATATTGTAGGACAAGAAGCAATGTCCAGAATGACGCTTCTCTCCTCCCCCTCTCCTGCTCTTGCTTTGGTGAGAATACCACAAAGGGATATCTTTGAAATGCCCGACTCCAAATCTCTCTATCTTGCTCTCGATTCGGTAAAAGATCCCGGTAATCTTGGCACAATAATAAGGTTATCGGAATGGTTTGGTATAAAGGCAATCTACTGTTCCGCTGATTGTGTCGATGTGTACAACCCCAAAGTTGTTCAGGCAACAATGGGAGCTCTGTTCAGGGTGAGAGTCTATTATACCAATATCGCCGAGCTGCTTTACAAGGTTAAAGAGTATAAAAGCGTTTACGGAACTTTCCTTGAGGGTGAAAACATATACGAGATTACACCTGACAACAATGCTATTATTGTATTGGGGAGTGAGTCGGATGGTATCTCTCAAAAATTAAGTTCATTAATCAAAAAAAGAGTTACAATCCCCTCTTTTACAAATAATTCACACTCCGGAGAATCTCTGAATGTTGCTATTGCTGCTGCAGTGGTGTGCTCGGAATTCAGACGCTCCTCTGCCTTACAATCTCAAAAAGCACAATAGAGACAGCAACTGATACATTAAGTGACTCTGTCACTCCAAGTATGGGAATCTTAATCAATTTATCGGCAAGTGATAATGAAGACTTGGAAATCCCGGTGTCCTCGGCTCCGGCAATTATAGCAGATGGTCCTGAAAAGTCTGCCTGATAGATTGTATTCTCTGCTTTCTCAGTTGCCGCAAAAATGGTAAAACCACTCTGGTTAAGATAAAATATTGCTTCTCTGAGGTTTGTAACTTTTGCAACCGGTATTTTCAGAAGTGCTCCGGCAGATGTTTTGATTGCATCTGCATTAATTGCGGCACTACCCTTGGCCGGCATAATAATGCCATTTGCACCTGCACACTCTGCAGAACGGGCGATTGCTCCCAGGTTCCTTACATCACTCACACCGTCAAGAAGAATTATTACCGGATTTTTGCAAACAGACATTGCACTCTCTACCATATCTTCAAGTGTAGAATAATCTACATTGGCAATATATGCAATTACCCCCTGATGATTTCCTCTGCTGATTGAGTTGAGTTTTTCCATCGGGACAAACTGGAAATTGATGTTTTTCTCCTTAACTCTCTCAAGTAATGAGTGAAACTGAGGTGAATCCATCCCTTTTCTAAAAAGAACTTTATCAATTTTCTTTCCGTGTGCAATGGCTTCGTCAACCGGACGAATTCCAATTATGTAACTACTCTCCATAACTATTCATTTTTAAATGTAACCTCTCCCACTCTTCCATTTTCATCTGTAACTCTCTTTTTGCATTATCATATTGCGCGAGCAAGCTGTTAAGGTTTTTAAGCTCTTGTTTTACGGAGAGCTCTTCTTCGAGTTTAATAATCTGTGATTCAAATTCTTCAATCTCTTTCTCGCAATTTTCTATTTTTGTTTTAATCTTTTTTACTGCCTTGGCTGTCTCATCTCTTTTTTGTGATGATACCGGTTTAACAGCCGCTTTGGGCAAGGGTTTCTGGACAACCTGAATACTCTCCTCTTCCTGGGTAACTGATGAGAGAAACTCCTCAAGAGTTCCAAGGTGCTCCTTTACTCTGCCATCTTTGAACTCATAAATTTTGTTAACCAGCCCGTCAAGAAAATCACGGTCGTGAGAGACCAGAACCATAGTCCCGTCATATTTTATGAGGGCCTGTTTTAAGATATCTTTAGACCTTATGTCCATATGGTTGGTGGGTTCATCAAGTGCAAGCAGATTGTAAGGGTGCAGCATAAGAGTTGCCATAGCCAATCTCGACTTCTCTCCTCCGCTTAGTACTGCCGTTTTTTTATCTATGTCTTCTCCTCTGAATAAGATTGCTCCCAGTATATCTCTCAGTTTTGTTCTTATATCTCCAACTGCAACCCTGTCGAGTGTCTCATAAACAGTACTCTCTCTGTTGAGCAGCTCTTCCTGATTCTGGGCGTAATACCCAAGCGAAACATTATGACCCAATTCAAATTTTCCGGTTGTGGGTTTAAGTTTTCCTGTTAGTATCTTCATAAAGGTACTCTTCCCTTCACCGTTTTTACCCAGCAGAGCAACCTTATCGCCTCTCTCAATAACCAGATTCGCACCCTCAAAAACAGTTTTCTGTGGAAAACACATCTTAATATCTGTTGCTTTAACCACTACCTTTCCGGCTCTGGGAGCCGGAGGAAATTTTACAAATATTCTCGATTTATCCTCCTCCTCTATCTCAATTCTGTCCAGCTTATCCAGTTGTTTTATCCTCGATTGCACCTGATTTGATTTGGATGCTTTGTATCGAAACCTCTCAATAAAATCTTCGGTCTTCTCAATTAGCTTCTGCTGGTTTTCATACGCTGCTTTAATCTGTTCCATCCTCTCTTTACGCAATAGCGTATATTTGGTGTACGGAACCTTATAGTCGTTTATTTTCCCCATGGAGATCTCAACAGTGCGTTTTGTAAGACTATCCAGAAACCTTCTGTCGTGTGATATGAGCAACAGGGCACCTTTGTACTGAAACAGATACGATTCAAGCCATTTAATTGACTCTATATCAAGGTGATTTGTTGGTTCGTCCAATAACATCACATCGGGTTTGGATAGCAGTATTTTAGCCAGTTCTATCCTCATGTTCCACCCTTGACTTAGTGTGGCTCGCTCTCTGTCAAACTCGTCTCTTACAAAACCAAGCCCTTTGAGTACCTTTTCGCACTCTGCCAGCGGGTTGATGTTGCCCCAACTGTTAATCTTGTCGTTAATCTCGTTAAGTTTTATAATCAGATTATGATACTCATCACTATGGTAATCTGTCCTTTGGCAAATCTGGTTGTTTACTTCATGTAATTGATTATCCAGCTCTTTCAGGTGGTTAAATACCTTGAGTGTCTCTTGTATTACTGTCACATCGCGGGTATATTCCATCTCCTGCGGGAGGTAGCCCATAGTTATTGAGGATGGGCGTTGAACACTCCCTTCGACAGGTGTTGTTACTCCTGCAATTAACTTTAAAAGAGTTGTTTTACCCGATCCGTTTTTACCAACCAGGCCAATTTTGTCATCGTCATTTATATGGAAGTTTACCTTATCGAACAGAGTGAACCCACCAAACGATACTGTCAGATTATTGATCGATATCACGGCAAATGAGTATGCTGAATTCGTAAAGTAAATAGAGAGGAGTGCCTACAATAAACAAAGTGAATGCGTCTCCGCTGGGAGTGATAACTGCTGCAACTATTATTAGGATTGTAAATGCGTGTTTTCTGTACTTTCTAAGCATTTTACGGTTAATAATACCCATTCTCGACAGTATTGCCGCAAGTGCAGGCATCTCAAAAACAACTCCCATTATGAGTATCAACCAGGTGAACATTGAGATGTACGATTTGAGTGATATTTGGTTCACCACCCATTCACTAACCTGATATGTGCCTAAAAAGCGAACCGTTAACGGGAACACAAAAAGGTATCCAACCACAACTCCCACAAAGAAGAGTATTGATGCAAATCCGAATGCTTTTCTTACAGCTCTCTTTTCGTTTTGGTAAAGTCCCGGTTTTACAAATATCCAAAACTGATATAGTATGTATGGTACAGCAAGTATAAATGCAAGAGTCAATGAGACACTCACATGGGTGAAAAACTGTGCTGAGAGTTCGATATTGATCAAATCCAGAGAGAACTCTTCGGGAACCATTGCCGGAACTCCCAATAATAATGCGAGAGATTCAAACCACCTGTATAGAATGAAATCCGATCCGGTTGGTGCAAATATCACTTTGTCAAACACAAAACTTTTATTTAAAAACACCACTACCAGTAATACAAAGATCACAATTGCAGAACGAAAGATTACCCTCCGCAATTCATCCAGATGGTCCCAAAATGTCATCTCTTTAGCCACAGTAACTATTTTTTATCCTCACCGGTTTTGTCGGTATCGTTTATCTCATCTTCAATTCCCCTAACTCCGTCCTTGAAGCTTTTGACTCCTTTGCCAATTCCTTTCATAAGTTCGGGAATTTTCTTTCCTCCAAACAGAAGTAGAACAATAAAAGCGATAATAATAATCTCAGTTGCTCCAAGTGTCCCAAAAAGTAAAAAATGGTTCATAATCTATTTGTTTTAAAATTATTTTTCAAAATATTGTTGGAATAGAGTTGTCAGAAATTCAGGGGCCCTGGTAGGTCTTCTCGAACCTGAATGAATAAAGCCAAGTGTAACACTGCCCGTACATACAACCTGATTGTCTGTATTTTGTATAACTGTATCGATTGTTATCTTCGCCCTGGGCATCTCTTTAACTGTGCTTACAACCCTTAGTTTGTCACCATGTCGTGCAGGTAATTTGTATTCACAGCTCACCTTAATTACAGGCATCATTATACCCATCTCTTCGACCTTTGTCATTGGCATTCCAAGATCTATAAGGGCCTGGTTCCTGCCACATTCAAAATACCTTATATAATTTGAGTGGTGCACGATACCCATAAGGTCGGTCTCATAGTATCTGACATCCAATGTAATCTCCGATGTAAACATCTATTTTGTCAATTCTTTTTTAAGTTGTAATAATTTCTCAATTTTTATCTCAGCGTCTGCCCTCTTTTTAAATTCTGTCTGTTTAACAGTTTCGGGTGCTCTTGACATAAACTCGCTGTTTTTGAGCTTGGCGTTTACCGATTTAAGAAAACTTTCGAGGTGTTTCAGCTCTTCCACTATCTTTTTAATCTCAACTTCTGCATCTATCAGATTTTCCAATGGTACAAAATACTCGGTAGTTGTAACCATAAATGTAAAGCCCTGCATTTGCATACATTGCTCACTATACCTCTCCACAGAGGATACATTTGCGGTTTTTTGAATTACGCTGCATAACTCTTCTGCAATCTCTCCTTTTACATAGAGCTTTAGACTCTCTTTAGGGGAGATATTTTTCGATTGCCTTAAACTGCGGATATTTACAACAATCTCCTTAAGTATTTCAAATGAGGTGATTATCTCTTGATAATAGCTTCCTGCATCAGGCATATCGCATATCATTATGCTCTTCTGCCCCTTTTGTGAAGGGAGGTTTTGCCACAACTCTTCGGTTATAAAAGGCATATACGGATGCAGCATTTTAAGAAGTTTATCGAAGAAAATTATTGTTGCATCGTATGTCTTTTTATCTACTCCCTCACCAAAAGGTGGTTTGATAATCTCAAGATACCAGGCACAGAAATCATCCCAGAAAAGCTTGTAAATATGCATCAGGGCATCGGAGAGGCGATATTTAGCGTAATGGCCGTTTAATATTTCAACAGAGTTCGACAACAGTGCATCGAACCATGTTACCGCAGCATCAGCTTCACTGGTCTGTGATTTGTTCTGGTCAATCTTCCAGCTACTTACCAACCTGTATGCGTTCCAGATTTTATTAGCAAAGTTGCGTCCCTGCTCAACCTGACTCTCATCAAACAAAATATCGTTACCGGCACTGCTGCACAGCAACATACCAACCCTTACTCCGTCAGCTCCGTATTTCTCTATCAACTCTACTGGATCGGGGGAGTTTCCAAGAGATTTTGACATCTTACGGCCAAGCTTATCTCTCACTATACCCGTGAGATAGACATTTTTGAACGGTATCTCTCCACAGAATTCGTGTCCGGCCATAATCATTCTTGCAACCCAGAAAAAGAGAATTTCAGGGGCGGTTACCAGATCGTTTGTGGGATAGTAGTACGACAATTGGCTGTTTGATGGTTTTGAAGGGAAACCTGCTTTCTCTGAATCAAATACCGAAATGGGCCACAACCATGAGGAGAACCATGTATCAACCACATCTTCGTCCTGTCTTAACTGGTTTTCAGTAATTGAGGGATCCGATTTTTTCGCCTCTTCCAGTGCTTCCTCCTTATTGGCTGCAACAACAACTTTACCGTCGGGGAGGTACCAGGCAGGTATCTGCTGACCCCACCAAAGCTGACGGGAAATGCACCAGTCTTTGACATTCTCCATCCAGTGACGGTAGGTGTTTTTATATTTGTCGGGGATTAGCTTTATCTCATCTTCCATTACATATTTCAAAGCCGGTATTGCACTCTCCTTCATTTTAAGAAACCATTGCAATGACAGTTTTGGCTCTATCACCGAGTTTGTCCTCTCGGAATAACCTATCTGCGATGTGTAGTTCTCCTCCTTTACAAGGTAACCACTCTCATGTAGCATCTTTACAATTTTTTTCCTCGCTTCAAATCTCTCTTCTCCTGTAAGAATCTGTGCTTTTTCGTTCAATCTTCCCTTGTCGTCCAGTATGTCAACTACCGGCAGATTATGTCTGAGACCTATTTCGTAATCATTAATATCGTGAGCCGGAGTTATCTTAAGACATCCTGTACCAAAATCCATTGCTACATAGTCGTCTTCAATTATTGGTATCTCCTTATTTATAAGTGGAATAAGAACATTTTTACCCTTCAGTCCGGCATACCTGGTGTCGTTGGGATTAATACACACTGCAGTATCTGCCATAATGGTTTCGGGCCTGGTTGTGGCAATTACTATATAGTTATCATCAGCACAGCTCTCACCGGAAATGAAGTACTTAATATAGTAAAGCTTCGATGGGGTCTCCTTATAAATTACCTCTTCGTCACTTACGGCAGTTTGTCCTTCGGGGTCCCAGTTAACCATTCTTATACCTCTGTATATCTGACCTTTTTTGTAGTAGTAAACAAATGTGTTAATAACAGATTGGTTATACTCTTCATCCATTGTGAATTTGGTTCTGCTCCAGTCACATGAGGCACCAAGTTTTTTTAGTTGTTCCAGAATAATTCCGCCATGTTTTTCTCTCCACTCCCACGCATACTTGAGAAACTCTTCTCTTGAAATGTCCGATTTACTTAGCCCTTTCTCTTTTAACATTGCCACTACCTTGGCCTCTGTAGCAATGGAGGCGTGATCGGTACCAGGTACCCAGCACGCATTCTTTCCCAACATTCTTGCCCTTCTCACCAAAACATCCTGAATGGTGTTGTTTAGCATATGACCCATATGCAAAACACCTGTGACATTAGGAGGCGGAATGACAACAGTATATGGCTCTTTGTTATTCACTTCCGATTTAAAGTAACCCTTTTCAAGCCAGTATTTGTACCATTTCTCCTCGGTGGATGCAGGATTGTATTTTGTTGAGATTTCCATATTACACTATTATAGCTGTTAAAATATAATCTGCAAAGTTAATCAATTTTAAAAGAAGTGAACTAAATTATCAATTAAGAAAAAATCTTATCTTTGCCATG
>CAZPFI010000088.1:0-8097 GCA_964585795.1 uncultured Muribaculaceae bacterium
TGCAACCCGTTTCCCTTTTGGTTTTGGGTACATAAGTACTGAGGCAACGGTAACCAGCTCTGTTCTGCTGTAGCATCTGATTATTCCCGACTTTCTGAAAATTGCAGAGACGGCAGAATCGGGGGAAGCAAGTGCACCTGTATGAGAAGATGCCGCACGACTTCCTGCTTCGCTGTATCCCGATTTTACTGCAACTATCTGTGCTCCTTTATTAATCAGAGATTTAGAGTGACTGTAAAGCTTGTCGGGCTTGCTGACGCTCTCTATATAAAGCATTTTTACCGGAGAACTTACACCATGCTGATATGTATTATCGAGATACTCCAGAACATCCTCTACTCCAATCTGGGCACTGTTACCAACAGAGTAAACAGAAGAGAAGGAGAGGCCCATCTGAATGGATGCCTCAATAATAAATACAGCAGTTGCACCCGACCCCGAAATTATATCAACCCCTTTGGGATTCAACCTTGGAATGGGCTTGGTAAAAACACCTGAGTAATATGGAGTAAGCACTCCAATACAGTTAGGCCCTATAAGTGATGTTGCCGATTTGTTGGCAATTTCCAGCAATCTCTGCTCAAGTTGAGAGCCCTCTTCACCTGTTTCGTGAAAACCTGATGAAAACACAATTATTGCCTTGCAGGCCTTCTTCTGACACAACACCTCTGCTGCTGGGATGCACATTTTTGCAGGAATTGCAAGAATTGCAAGATCTACCTGCGGGAGCTCATCAACACTATTATAACTGGTTATACCCTGAACATTTGTGCTCTTAGGATTTACCACATAAAGTTTACCCGAAAATTTGGTATCGATAAGATTTTTAAGGACATTTCCCCCTGGTTTATGAGTCTCTTCCGATCCCCCGACAACCACAATGCTATTTGGGGAGATAAGCTCTTTTGTTATCATCTGTTGGTATTATATCGTCACAAAAATAGTAAAAAGTAATACATTCCAAACTTAAAACTTATAAATATTCGGCAAAATATGATATTGGTTTGTAATTATTAGAGTATTTATTATAACAAAACCAGTGTCTTTTGCCTAAAAAATCTAAATATCTGTAACTATAAGATTTTATCTCTGCTTGATACATGGGATTATCTGTTTCGTCACCGGGATGCCATCTTGCTGATAGTTTCCCCGGACCTTTTTTAAAAGATAATCCAAGTAACATCCAGCATTTTATAATGTGAAATACCGAGCTATTGTAATAATTTTGACAATACCGGTATAGAAATAACAATCTGTTTTCGGGGGTAGGAGTGAAATCCGGTTCCGAATCCTTTGTAAATTGAACGAAATCAATTAAAAAGGAGTCATTTTCCATTACTATGTTTCTGAAACACTCTCTGGTACCATCATCATTGTAATACTCATCAATTATTTGGGAAAGAACCGCAGAGCACAACATTTGATGATAAGTCATCTCATTTGTACAAAGCACTTCATAAGGAGGAGAAGGTGAGTAAATAATTCCATAATCTCCGGCATTTTCCCTCAATTTAGTTCCCGGAAGCAGCTTAAGAAGTTCAAGCTGAATCTCTTGAGGATTAAGTTCTATAAGCTTTTTAACATCTGCAATTAATGTATGCCAATAATAAGACGGCAGCCCGGCAATAAGATCGGTATGTACCTCTGCTTTTGTTTTGTTAATAAGAAAATACAGTCCTGCCAGGGAGTTTTTTACATCTCCCTCTCTGCTACATTTATCGATTACCTCCTGGTCTAAAGATTGCATTCCGGCCTCCAGATGAAGCAGGTCACCGGGAAGCTTAGAGAGAAAACTTCTGAGAGTGTCATTCATAAAAGCGGGATGTATCTCCAGATGAAATTTAACCTTATTATGAAATTTATTGAATATCTGCAACAAAAGGATTGCTCTGCCGGGGTTTGCATTAAAAGTACGGTCAAGAATCCGTATCTCTTTAATGCCTTGGCTAATAGCCCTCTCAACTCTCTTTTCGACAGATACAGGTGAAAGATTGTCAACCACTCTGTGATTCCCGCTGATACAGAATGCACATCTGTTGAAACAACCTCTGGATGTCTCTATCTGAATAAAGGGTTTACTCCAGTCGAACAAACATGATGACTCGGGAGGGACGAGTGATTTGAAGTCCGATACAACGGAAACTCCATTATCAACATACTCTCCGGAGGAGTCAATATGGCAAAAACCTGTTAAATCTTTCCAATCACTGTTTTTGATGAATTTGTCAATAAAACAAGGGAATATCTCTTCTCCTTCCCCTTTGAAAACAGCTGAAACAAAACAGTTTTCAGTCAAAAATTTTCTATTATCTCCCAGGAACTCCGGACCTCCCAAAACAATTTGACAATCTGTTAAAATTGCTTTAATTCTGCATAAAACCGAACAAAGGAACTTAATGTTAAAAAGCCATGCAGTTGAGAGAATGAGGTGAGGATTAAATTCAACTGCAGACGAAATGTAGTATGAGATATCTTTTGCGGTAGTACCTGTTATTACTCTCCACTCTGTTTTTTGTAATAACTCCTCTTGTAATTGTGCATGAAGAGAGGGTATTGACAAAAATGAGTGAGAGTACGAAGAGTTAATATTAAGCCAGAGAATTCTCATTTTTAGGTAAAGATACTTAGCAAAAATGACTATTTTTGAAAAATTTTGAAACTAAATGGATAAAACGATACTAATAAAAGAGATTCAGCTTAACGACACAAAGAGAGATATCCTTATAAAGGGCAACAGGATTGAAAAGATATCAGATTCAATAGAGTGTAATGCCGATAAAACTGTTGAAGGTAAAAACAGAGCCGTTATACCCGGTTTTATGAATATGCATACACATGCAGCAATGACTCTTATGAGAGGTATAGGAGAGGATATGTCACTTATGGATTGGCTTTACAATAAAATATGGCCAATTGAGAGCAGACTCGATGAAGAGATGGTCTATTGGGGGACAAAGCTCGCCTGCCTGGAGATGTTTAAATCGGGCACCACTTTTTTTAACGACCAGTACTGGTATCTCTCCTCTGCAGTCAAGGCAGCTTCGGAGATGGGGATAAGATCGCTGCAGCCCTTTGTTATTCTCGATCTTAATGATAAATCGAGAAGTGATTCAATAAAAGATGCCTGTATTAAAGCTTATAACGACTCTTTATCCTGGGGAGAACTAAACAGGTTTTCAATTGGAGTTCACTCACCTTACAGTGTGTCACGAGAGATGTTGCTTTGGGGAGCAGAGTTTGCAGCTGAGAGGAATCTTATTCTTCATATTCATATATCAGAAACCGAGAAAGAGAACAGTGAATCTCTGGAAAAACACGGGTTATCACCGGTTAAATATCTTGACAAACTTGGCATTTTATCAAAGAATGTAATTGGAGCGCACTGTCTCTGGCTTGACGATGAAGATATTGAGATACTTGCCAAAAGAGGTGTAACTGCTGTTCATAACATTAACTCAAACCTCAAGATTGCATCGGGTTACAGGTTCAGATATAACGAACTGAGAGACGCAGGAGTAACAGTAACTCTGGGTACAGACGGATGTGCCTCTTCAAATAATCTGGATATGCTAGAAACAATGAAGACAACTGCGCTTGTACAAAAAGGTTGGAGAGGAGATCCAACAGCCATGCCACTTAACCAACTGATGGATCTGTCAACCAGAAATGCGGGAAAGGCACTGGGAATAGATTGTGGCGAAATTAAAGAGGGTGCCCTGGCAGATATGGTTATAATTGACACCTCTTCGTACGCCTTCACTCCAAATATTAACTTTTTGGCAAACCTCATATACTCTGCCAACAGTTCTTGTGTAGAGAGCGTAATCTGTAACGGAGTTCTTGTTATGGAGAACAGGGAGGTTAAGGAAGAGGAGGAGATACTTTTCAATGTAAACAGACTATACAAAAAACTGCTGTGATTAACACACATTAAATAATATAATAACAAAGTGTTATAAAAACATGAAAACAATAATAGAGTTAAAGATTGAAGAGGCCGCCGGCTATATTAAAACCCTTACAGGAAAAAAAATTCCGTTTGCCGGAATTGTTCTGGGCAGCGGACTGGGCGATCTTGCAGAACAGATAGAGGACAAAATTATAATTCCATATTCGGATATTCCACATTTCGCAATATCAACAGCCATAGGTCATAAGGGGAATTTTATTGCCGGAATGCTGGGGGGTAAATTTGTAGTTGCCATGCAGGGAAGATTCCACTACTATGAAGGGTATGGAATGGATCAGGTGACACTTCCCATAAGAGTGATGAAGGTGCTGGGAATAGAGTATCTGTTTGTCTCCAACGCAGCTGGAGGGGTTAATCCCACATTCAGGGTTGGAGATATTATGATAATTAAAGATCACATCAATCTGATGCCAAACCCGCTGATTGGTGAGAATCTAGATTCTTTCGGCCCCAGATTTCCCGATATGACAAGACCATACGATCTTAAAATAATATCGCTGGCAGAAAACCTTGCAGCCGGTTTGGGTATTGATTTGAAAAAGGGTGTTTATCTGGCAGGAACAGGACCAACTTACGAAACCCCTTCGGAATACGCGTTTTTCAGATTGATAGGAGCCGATGCTGTGGGAATGTCCACAGTGCCTGAGGTTATTGTTGCCAGACACTCCTCAATACCGGTATTTGCCGTGTCGGTTATAACAAATGAGGCTTTCAGCTTCAGCGATGACTATGTAAACGATGGTGATGATGTTATAAGGGCCGCCAAAAGAGCTACAGAGAGACTGTGCAACTTATTTAAAGAATTGATATCAGCGTTATAAAGAGATGAGAACTATTCCACTGCAATATTATAAAATTGCTGAATCGTTGTCGCACTATTCCAGGATAATCTATGACCATGGATTTGCTTTTGCCAATGGTGGAAATCTCTCGGCACGATTACACGGCGGAATGGTTATCTCTACCCCAACAATGGAATCAAAGGGCTTTCTCACGCCGGCAGATATGGTTATAACCGATTTCGATGGGAATAAACTCTATGGAAAAAAGGAGGTCTCATCGGAGATACAATCACATCTGGCTGTTTACAGAGCCAACAGAGGGGCTCACGCTGTAATACACTCTCATCCTCCCTATGCCTGCTCTTACTGTTTTGGAGAGAGCTCTCTGTCGGAACCTCTCAGCCCCGAATCTATTCTCTGGCTGGGAGATATCTGTACAATACCATTCATTCTTCCGGGTTCGCCCGAGCTTGCTTCAGAGATTGAGAGATTGTGTAAAGGTAAATATGTAATAATGCTCGAAAATCACGGACTTATTACCTGGGGAGCTACCATAAGAGACGCTTTGTGGAGGACCGAAGTTATGGAGAACCACTGTAAAATATGGCATATCATTAGTTCAAGAGGTGACCGGGCAAAGGAGCTGTCAGATAAAGAGAAAATTATGCTTGAAAAGCTAAAGGATAAATATTTTGATCCCGAACTGCGATGACCGGTAATATATTTAACTACGACACAGTATCGCTCACTAATGATAAAAAGGGAATTCTGATAGTAGACCAGACTAAACTTCCTAATCATTTGGTATTTACAGAACTTAGAACTCTCCAAGAGATTGCTGGTGCAATATGTACCCTTAAGGTTAGAGGAGCACCTGCAATAGGAATAGCTGCCTCCTTTGCAATCTCTGCAATGTTGAATTCAATGGATATACACTCTGTCGAAGAACTTATTAATGAATTTAACAGACTAAAGTCGGTATTGACCGGCACACGACCCACTGCCGTTAATTTAATAAATTCGTTAAACAGACTCGAAACCCGGTTCCATGAGCTTATCCGTGAGAGTGGTGCGGATATTAAGAGTATTTGCAGAGAGTTGCTGGATGAGTCTGAGAAGATAAAGAGAGACGACATAGATGCAAACATCAAAATTGCAGAAAACGCTTTTGAAATGTTAAACGGAACCGGTTCTGTAATGACTGTATGTAATGCCGGACACCTTGCTGTATCGAGATACGGCACGGCGCTTGCTCCGTTCTATCTTTCAAAATCAAGGGGAAGAGAAATTAAAGTATTTGCCTGTGAGACGAGGCCACTGCTTCAGGGTGCAAGACTTACCGCTTTTGAGTTGATGAAAGCCGGCATTGATGTTACTCTCATTTGTGATAATATGGCTGCAACAGTAATGGCACAAGGGAGAGTTGATGCAGTGATAACAGGATGTGACCGTATTGCAAAAAACGGAGATACCGCTAATAAAATCGGAACCCTTATGCTTGCCGTACTGGCAAAACACTTTAATATTCCATTTTATGTTGCCGGACCATCTTCTACAATAGACCTTTCATCAAACAGCGGTTCCGGGTTTGTAATTGAGGAGAGATCACCCGAAGAGATAACCCAAATGTGGTACAAAGAGAGAATGGCACCGGAAGGGGTAAATGTTTATAATCCGGCGTTTGACATAACACCTGCAGAGTTGATCTCTGCAGTTATTACAGAGAAGGGAGTGTTCAAATTCCCATATAATTTTTAACACATTATGATTAAGAACATTATATTCGATTTAGGAGGTGTGCTTGTGGGTTTAAACCGTAAAGCATGCGAAGAGGAGTTTAGTAAAATTGGTTTCCATGACTTTGGGAAAATACTTAACGAATATGTGCAGGGTGGTTTTTTTCTCATGTATGAGAAGGGTTTAATTACAACGGATGAGTTTGTTAATAAAATAAGAGAATATATTCCGGACACTGTTTCCGACTTGCAGGTTTATCATGCAATGGGAGCATTTCTTGAGAAACCGGATGAAGAAAAACTGCGTTTTATTCTCTCTCTCAGGAGTAATTACAGAGTTTTTTTGCTTAGCAATACCAACCCAATTGCAATGTCAGTGATAGAACCCTATTTCAATTTTGAGGGATACACATTAGATAATTATTTTGAAAAACTCTTCCTCTCATACCAAATGAAAATGGTAAAACCCAATAAAGACATTTTCGAAAAAGTAATTACAGACTCAGGAATATATTCTCATGAAACTCTCTTTGTAGATGATTCGAAGGCAAATGTTGAAACAGCGGAAGGTCTCGGTTTTAAAACAATTCTTTTTAACTCCGGAGCTAACTTAAAGGGAGAGGTTTTAAAGGTAATATGCTGAAATTCATAAGTCTCTCCAGTAGCAGCAAAGGAAACTGCTATTACATAGGAAATGAAGAAGCATCAGTTATAATAGATGCCGGAATAGGGGCCAGAACAATTAAAAAGAGACTTGCTCTGCACTCAGTAGATATTGACTCAGTCGATCTTATTCTGGTTACTCACAATCATCACGATCATGTTAAACACCTTTCCACAATTGTCAGGCGATACAATAAACCATTTGCAGCAACCGGCAATCTGATTAACTCGATAGATAACAGTATTTTTAACCGTGGTATTAAGAGTGGGTATTCCAGAGAGCTGCTAAAAGATATGCCTTATGTTTTTAAAGGAGTAAAGGTTACTGCTTTTGAAGTGCTGCACGATGCATGTGAAACACTTGGATATCACCTCGATTTTTCCGGAGAAAAAATTACTGTAGTGACTGATATCGGTGTCATAACACAACAGGTTATTGAGTATTGCAAAATGGCACATCACATTGTTCTTGAATCGAATTACGATGAAGAGATGCTTGCAAAAGGGGGTTATCCCCAAGCACTCATTAGAAGAATAAGCGGAGGAAAAGGACATTCAAGTAATCTCCAAACATCATCAGCACTCAAAGAGATTTACCATTCAGAGATAAAGAATATTTTTCTATGCCATCTTAGTGAGAACAACAATACACCAGAACTTGCCTACCGGCAATCTTATAATTCGCTGCTTGATATTGGAGCCGAAGCAGGCAGACACTACAATCTGCAATGTCTGCCTGCAACTGATGATATTTGTTATAATCTTCTATGAAGATTAAAGCTGCGGCCCCGATGATTTAAGTGACTCGGCGTGAGGATTATCGCAATATTGTTCAAAATTCTTGATGTACTTCTCTGCAAGGGAGCGGGCTTTTGTCTCCCAGAGCTCCTTCTGAGAATAAGTATCTCTCGGGTCGAGAATTCCCGGTGTTACATTTTTAATGCTC
>CAZPFI010000089.1:0-8071 GCA_964585795.1 uncultured Muribaculaceae bacterium
TAGACCGCTGGTATTTTTAATAAAGTACTCAGTTAAATTATACGAAAATGTAATAAATATAGCTCAGAGAAGATCGAATCAGCTTGGCTCTCCTGCACTTAAAGATTAATCCAAAACATATGCGACAATCCTGGCATCCATAGCCACCTCCAGTATCACCGAAATGGGCTCGTTGGTACTGCCATAAATTGTAGCAAATATCTTCTTCTCCTTAACAAACTTATCGGCAATCTCATTAAGCAGATTAGCAGATATTTGAGGAGAGTAAAAGTTGTTTGTAGCGGTGATATTACTTGCAGTGAGAATGTCTCCAAAACCCTGGATGCTGAGTGTCACCTGATTAATTATCTGTCCCTCGGTCATGCCCCTGACAGTAATTTTTACTGAGCTCAGGTCAATCTCCTTTATCTTTTTAAGGTATGGTTCAATGTCGAAATTCTCCTCAAGCTTAATCTCTGTGGTATAAGAGAAGGGGAGAGGGGTGCCGGTATCAGAAGAGTAAAAGGTGTCTTCAGAGAATGCCCCCGGTGCATTGATAACTACCGGAAACTCTTTTGTTATGGTTGTTGTAAAAGTAATTGTTGCAAGATCTTTAAGCAGATGGCAACCTGTAATCAATATCAATGCAGGAATTAAAAGAATTTTAAGTCTGTTCATTTTTTTTCAAAGGTATTTTAAAGCAGAAGTCCGATCCAACACCCTCCTTACTTGAGACTGTAAGTTGCCCCTCCATCTTTTCAATCAGTTCTTTACATATAATAAGCCCAAGCCCTGTGCTCGATTCACCATCGGTACCTGCCCGGCTGTTTTTTGTTCCAATTTTAAAGAGATCATCAACCATTTTAGGAGCCATCCCAATTCCATTGTCACTAATGCAAATCTCTATGAATTTACCCTTAACATTTGCATTAATCTCAATTTTGCCCAGTCGTTTTGTAAATTTTATTGCATTAGTAAGCAGGTTTCTCAGAATAGTCTGAAGCATGTATTTATCCGAGAATATGTGAACACTATCGGGAACCCGTGATACAATTTCAATCTCTTTTTTAAGTGCGTTATTTTTTACCAGATCCAGAGTTTCGTCAATTACCGGCTTAAGCAGCAACGGAGTGGGATTGAACTGCGACAGAGACTGCCTCAGTCGCGACCACTCCAGCAGGTTCTCCAGTAAACCGTAAAGGTTTTTTGCAGAGGCGTTGAGCGTGTTTGATATGTCCGAAATCTCTTCGGGAGACATATCCTCAACCCCCTGAGCCATAAGCTGTGTAAGCCCCAAAAATCCGTTAAAAGGCCCCTTTAGGTCATGTGCAATGATGGAGAACAATTTATCCTTCTCGTTATTGAGCAACTCCAGCTCTACATTTTTTACCATCAGCTCCTCTGTCTTCTCTCTCACTTTAGATTCAAGCAGCTCTTTTTGGGCCTTTATCTTCTCTTCTCGCTTGATAATAATCCTGGCAAGAGTAAAAAGGATTGCAAATAGAGATGCAAAATAGAAGAACCAGGTTCTGTACCATGGTGGTTTTATAGTGAAGCTGTAGCTTATCTCATCGCTTTTTACTCCGTCGCTGTTTGTGGCACTTAACCTAAAAACATATTTCCCCGGCCTTAAGTTTCCGAAAGAGACCTCGGTTTTGTCTGTTGGTGAACTCCATGCGTTACTGAGTCCCTCTAAAATATAGCGGTATTTAAGCTTGTTTACCTGTCTGTGGGTTACTGCTATGTAATTTAATGTAATATAGTTAAACCTGTAGGGCAGTACAAGATCCTGCGGTATTCTGTACCATGGTGAGATTTGGCTGAATTTAATGTTCTTTAATTTTATGCCATTAGGTAGCAGCACAGAGCCGTTACCACCGGATGAAAAATCCTCCCATGGAACATTCTCGTTAAATATCTGAAGATTGGAGAGAAAAAGCCCCGAAGGGGAGTAAACTCTGTTGGCACTCTCTTTTTTGAAGCGGGTGAGTCTGTCGTTTGTACCTATCCAGATTGTCCCCTGAGAGTCCTGTAAGATAGCAGATAAATTACATCCGATGCCAATGAAACCATCTTCGTAATTGTAACTCTTAAAATAGACTTTGCCCTGCTCTATGGCAGAGTCGGCAATGTCTCTGCTGCTCAAAATACTTATTCCAAACCTGGTTCCTGCAATAATATCTCCGTCATTATCCTGCATTATGCTTAGAACATGGTTGTTATTAAGGCCATGCTCGTCGGAGTATCTGTAGAAGTATTCACCGTCGAATTTAATTATGCCCTGCCCGGCACTCCCCATCCAGATGTTTCCGGCACTGTCTTCAATTATGGTATTGACAATATCGGTGAAAAACCCCGACTTTCTGTTGTAGTGTTTGTAGTTGATTCCGTCATAAAGAGTAACACCTCCGCCATCGGTTCCAAACCACATATTGCCCTTTGAGTCTTTAAATATTACAAGAACATTTGGGGCGCTTAATCCGTTTGTGGTATTATAGGTTGTAAAATAGTTGCCGTCAAATTTAGAGACACCCGATCCGTAGGTTGCAATCCATATAATATCATCATCAATAAAGATATCCCTTATTATATCATTGGCAAGACCTTGCTCAGTAGTGTATCTTTTTACCGATGTGCCGTTATATACACTTACACCTCCACCATCGGTACCAATCCATATCTGTCCATCTTTATCCTGTTCTATAGTATATACACGGGTACCTAAAAGGCCATGTTCCCATCCGAAATTGGAAAAAGATCTCTGTTCAATTCCATCAACAATCCTTGAGCTGCTTACGGTAACAAACCCCCCGAAAGTACCAAACCACAAACTCCCTTTGTTGTCCTCCATAATGCTCATTACACGGTTATTACTCAACCCGTCCTGGGTGGTGAGGTGGGTGAACAGCTTTCCGTCGAACCTTGTAAGTCCGGCACCTCTTGTTCCCATCCACATCACACCGTTTTTATCTTCCAGAATGGTTCTGATATAGTTGGAACCCAAACCGTGCTCCATGGTGTAATTGGTAAAGAGTTTTCCGTCATATTTTATCAAACCGCTGTCAGTTGTGCCAATCCATATTTTTCCTTCGCTGTCGGAGTAGATCTCTCTTATGTTGTTACTCGACAAACCTTCGTTGGTAGTAAGGGATTTAAGAGATTTTCCGTCGTACCTAAAAACTCCGTTATTAGATGTACATATCCAGAGAATATCTTCGCTGTCTTTGTAAATCTTACTGATGGAATTTATGATCAGAGCTCCGTAATTGTCATAATTCCAGATACTCACGCCTTTAATCACTGAGATGCCTCCGTCGTAAGTTCCTATCCATATATTACCCTCTCTGTCCTGTGAAACAGCCCTTACATCATTTGAAGCTAACCCCTGTTCTGTTGTATAATGGGTAAATGATTCACCATCGTACTTAGCTGCACCGCCTCCGGTACCAAACCAGATATTTCCAAGATTATCTTCAAATATTATATTCACAACATTGTTGGGTAAACCATTGTCTGTGGTGAAATTTGTAAGAAACTTACCATCGTAGCGGGTTACTCCTCCTCTGAAGGTGCCAAACCAGATATTATTTTTTGAATCGCCAAGGACAGCCAGAATCAGGTTATTGTTCAGCCCCTGTTCCTGAGTATAGTGCCAGAAAAATTTTCCATCGTATCGTGTAAGGCCGTCATCGGTACCCAGCCATAGATTATCGGAATCATCCAGAATCATAGAGCGTATCTGATCGTGCCTTAAACCCTGAAGTTTGCTGAAACTGCTGAAATTAAAAGGGTTAACATCTTTTATATAGGAGTCCTTTACAGCTACAACCTGGGGTGCTTTACAGTAAACTGCGGAATCGGAAGCTGACACCTTAAGCGGGTGTGCAACACCGTCAACACCAAACAGTTTTATTACAGGAGGCCCAAACTGTATCTCTTTTGCCGGCTTGGCAGGTATAACATTGGATTTCAGCTGTTTTTCGACTATCTTACCAACAGGTGTGGTAAGAGGTTCACCCGCCGCCATTCCCTTTGGTTTTCCGGTTCCGGCAGAGTCTGTGAAAATTGTGAAAGATGTGGCAGGTATTATGTGAGGTGACCGGTCTTTTTTATAATGCTCCTGTTTTCCCGGACCACAAGATACAAGTATGGCAATTGTTATAAGAATAATATTTCCAAAACGAACCATATAAGTGGGATTTCTAACCGCAATGTAATGATAAAAAATGGATTAATCAACTGTTTCAGTACGATCTTCTGTCTATTCCCTCCATCCAGTTAATATATGCAGTGTTTACAACTTTGTTACCGCCGGGAGTGGGATAATTGCCGGTGAAATACCAGTCACCATTATGATTTTTGCACGCCTTACCAAGGTTTTCTATAGTCTGAAACACTACCTTAACTTCTGCCTTCACACATCTGTTTCTTACCATTTGTGCAATTTTAGACGAAACCTCATCGTATGTGAATGGGCTGTAGATCTGCTTTACATAATTGACATATAGAACCGGATTCTGCTTTTGCTGCTCTTTGCAGAGTTTATAAACCTCCTCAATGACACTCTCCATTTTACGCTCTTTCAGCAACTCGATGGCTGCATTAAAAGCGATGAATTCTCCCATTTTTGTCATGTCAATTCCGTAACAGTCGGGATATCTTATCTGTGGAGCAGAGGATACAATAACTATCCTTTTGGGGTTAAGGGTGTCAAGAATGCGAAGGATACTGCGCCTTAATGTTGTTCCCCTCACTATGGAGTCGTCGATGACAACCAGATTATCGCTGCTTTTAACAGCACCGTATGTAACATCGTAAACATGTCCAACAAGATCGTTACGGTCATTGTCCGAAGTGATGAAAGTACGCAGTTTGGCATCCTTTATTACAATCTTCTCAACTCTTGGCTCCCGTGATATTATACTCTTTAGTCTCCCGTCTGAATAGTCTCCTTTTAAGCTGCCGATAAGCTCCATCTTCTCATTCAGCATATGTTGCTGAATACCTCTTATCATTCCGTAGAATGAGACTTCTGCTGTATTTGGAATAAAAGAAAAGACGGTATTATCCAAATCTCCCTCAACCGACTCAATTATCCGGGGTGTCAGAAGCTCTCCAAGGGCTTTTCGTTCGTTGTAGATATCCCTGTCATTCCCCCGTGAAAAATAGATTCTCTCAAATGAGCAGCTGCATCTCTGTTGCGGTTCTCTAATCTTTATGTGCGAAAATGAGCCGTCTTTCTTTATTATAAGAGCATATCCCGGCAATATCTCTTTGACATTTGTGTCGTCAACCCCAAAAGCAGTTCTTATCACAGGTGCCTCCGATGCCACCACAATGCTCTCTTCATCTGCATAGTAGAAGGCAGGTCTTATTCCCCAGGGGTCGCGCATTACAAAAGAGTCTCCGTGTCCGGTAATTCCCGCTACAACATATCCGCCATCCCAATCTTTGCAACTTTTTGATAAAACATCTGCCAGGTCCAGATTCTCTTCTATTAATTGCGATATCATAACCCTGGAGTGCCCCTGGTCGCGGTATAAACGGTATCTGTTCTGAATCTCGTCATCGAGATAGTAGCCAACCTTCTCAAGCAGAGTAACTGTGTCGGAGTAGTTTCTGGGGTGTTGCCCGGCATCTGTTAAGCTTTGGAACAGCTCATCAACATTTGTAAGATTGAAGTTTGCTGCAAGTACAAGATTTCGTGTGCGCCAGTTACTGGCTCTTTTAAGAGGGTGTACACAGTCGAGAGTGTTGTTACCAAAGGTGGAGTATCTCAGGTGACCAAGGTATATCTCCGATACAAAAGGAAGATTGTGTTTAGCCCAGTTACAGTCGTTTTGGGCAAGCTCATTTTGGGAAAAGTTCTGATGAATGGAATTAAAAACATCCTGTATGGGGTCGGAATTACACGAGCGGACTCTGTCTATATACTTGTATCCTGCAGGCATATCCAGCTTTACACCGGCAACACCTGCACCCTCCTGTCCGCGGTTCCTCTGCTTCTCCATCAGAATATATAGTCTGTTGAGCCCGTAGAGAGAGGTATTGTATTTATGTTTGTAGTAATCCAGTGGTTTTAGTAACCGTACGAGAGCAATCCCGCATTCGTGCTTAAGAATGTCGCCCATTTGTCTGTTGATGAGTAGTGTGCTGCAAATGTAAGAAAAAAGAGGAAAATGAAGCATATTGTCTTTTGACATAAAACATATATATTTGTCGGTATGGCAAATAAATTTAACAGATTGTCAAAGCCGGAGTGGCTTAAAATTAAGTTGTCGGCAGGAGAGGAGTATAAAAAGGTGGATGAAATACTCAAAAGCAACTCCCTGCATACAATATGCAGCAGCGGTTTATGCCCCAATAAAATGGAGTGCTGGAACAGGGGTACAGCAACATTTATGATACTGGGCGATGTTTGTACAAGGTCATGCGGCTTCTGTGCAACCAAAACGGGCACTCCTGCAATGCCGCAACCGGGTGAGCCGGAAGAGATTGCCGATTCTGTTTATAAACTGGCTCTTAAGCATTGTGTCATAACATCTGTTACCAGAGACGATCTTGAGGATGGAGGTGCAGCTCACTGGGCTTCGGTTATAAGGGAGTGCAAAAGAGTTAATCCAAATGTAACTATAGAGGTTCTTATACCCGATTTTAAAGCCGACAAGAGACTTCTGGATATTGTTCTCAACGAAGAGCCCCATATTGTAGCTCATAACATTGAGACGGTCAGAAGATTGACCCCTTTAGTGAGGTCAGGTGCAACATATGATGTATCTCTCAGCACCTTAAATTATATTTCAAAAACGGGAGCCCGTACAAAAAGCGGCTTCATGACCGGCCTGGGGGAGAGAGATGAGGAGATTACAGAAACATTCAAAGATCTGCTTGATAACGGTTGCTCTATTGTAACAGTGGGACAGTACCTTCAGCCCACAACCACAAATCTGCCGGTAGTTGAGTACATAACTCCACAGCGTTTTGAGGAGTATCAGAAGTTGGCACTCTCTATGGGATTCAGCCACGCCGTTTGCGGCCCTTTGGTAAGATCGTCCTATATGTCGGAGAGTGCATTGAAATTGTAGCCAAAAAATTAATGGTATGGCTGAAATAGAGTTCAGGTATCTGGGTGTTACAGAGTATCAGGAGGCATGGGACCTTCAGAAACAGATTGTTAAAGAGACAATAGAGGCCAGGGAGAGGGGAGAGAGTATCCCCATGAAGGTTCTCTTTGTAGAGCATCCTCATGTTTATACGATGGGTGCTTATGGAGATGATATAAACATTCTGTTTGGTGAGGAGTTCCTCAAAAGGGTGGATGCAAAATTTTTCAGGATAGAGAGGGGAGGAGATATAACCTACCACGGGTTCGGGCAGCTGGTATGTTATCCGGTTCTCGATTTGGAGCGGCTTAAAATTGGTGTAAAACAGTATGTTAATATACTGGAGGAGGCGGTTATATGTACACTGGGGCATTACGGCATTGTGGGCAGGCGGCTTGAAAGCAGCACCGGAGTATGGCTGGGTGTGGGTTCATCCAAAGTGAGAAAAATATGTGCGATTGGCATAAAGGTCACAAGATTTGTAACAATGCACGGGTTTGCACTAAATGTAACCACCAACCTCGATTATTTCAACTATATAAACCCCTGTGGTTTCACAGACAAAGAGGTTACCTCAATTGCTAAAGAGACCTCTCTGCAGCCGTCACTTACAGAGGTTGCAGAAGAGGTGGCTGTGCATCTGAAAAGAGTTCTTGCAATAAATTAGAGGAGTTAATAACCCTCCCTTATTATGCCTCTGTTCTTTCTACCGTCGATATATATGTTCAGAGAGTTCTGGAAACTTACATGTTTTACGTATTTTCCCTCCTCCTGCGGTGTCATGAAGTCAAGGGAGTCAATGTTAAAATTGCCGTCTCCCATAAAAGGATTGATTGTGAGGTAACCTACCCCAAAAGAGGTTAAGTTCTGAAAAAAATGAGTCCCCTGACTGGGTTCTACCCAGAAATTCTTCAAACCGCACTCGACTATTACCTTTGCCTCCGAGATGTCGGGCCATTTGACAGGTATTCCCAGCCACGGATCGCTGG
>CAZPFI010000090.1:0-7939 GCA_964585795.1 uncultured Muribaculaceae bacterium
TGGAAGATGGGATTCGAACCCACGACCTCTAGTGCCACAAACTAGCGCTCTAACCAGCTGAGCTACGACCACCATGTCTCCGAATAATCGGGCTGCAAAAGTACAAATATTTTTTTAATTCTCAATAAAATATTTTTTCTACTCATACTGCAAACAGATTGCAGTTTATTCAAAGTAATTGTATATTTTTGCCCGTTTAAGCACAAAAATTAAAAACTAACAAATTAAAATCAGTTATGGCTCGCGAAATTAAATTCTCTCTAATTTACAGAGACATGTGGCAGTCTTCGGGTAAGTATGTTCCAACAGCTAATCAGTTGAAGGAGATAGCTCCTGTTATAGTGGATATGGGGTGTTTCCATCGTATTGAGACAAACGGAGGTGCTTTCGAACAGGTAAATCTGCTCTTTGGGGAGAACCCAAATAAGGCAGTAAGAGAGTGGACAGCCCCTTTCAACAAGGCGGGGATTCAGACCCACATGTTGGAGAGAGGACTTAATGGATTGAGGATGAACCCTGTTCCTGCAGATGTGCGTGAGCTGATGTATAAAGTAAAGGCAAAACAGGGGACAAACATCTCCCGCTCTTTCTGTGGTCTTAACGACCCCCGCAATCTGGAGCTATCTGTTAAGTATGCAAAAGCAGGGGGTATGATTTCACAGGCCGCACTAAGCATAACATCATCCCCTGTCCACTCTGTGGAGTACTATATGGGTGTGGTTGATAAACTGGTTGAGTTTGGTTGCGACGAAATTTGTCTTAAAGATATGGCTGGTGTAGGCCGTCCTGCATTCCTTGGGCGTCTTACCAAGTCTATCAAAGATAAATATCCAAAAATACCTGTACAATATCACGGACATTCGGGCCCCGGATTCTCTGTAGCTTCCATGCTGGAAGTAGCCCGTGCCGGTGCCGATTATGTTGATGTTGCAATGGAACCGCTCTCATGGGGAATGGTTCACCCCGATGTAATAACTATACAGGCGATGCTTAAGGATGCAGGGTTTTTAGTGAAGGAGATAAACATGGATGCCTATATGGAGGCAAGGCGCCTTACTCAAAGCTTTATTGACGATTTCCTTGGATACTTTATAGATCCCGGTAACAAACAGATGACATCTCTGCTGGTTGGCTGCGGTCTTCCGGGAGGTATGATGGGCTCTATGATGGCAGATCTTAAAGGGTTCCACGGGGCAATAAACTCTTCGTTAAAAAATCAGGGAAAGAGAGAACTCCATATTAACGAACTGGTTGTTATGTTATTCCATGAGGTAGAGTATGTTTGGCCTCGTATGGGTTATCCTCCATTGGTTACCCCGTTCAGCCAGTATGTCAAGAACATTGCTCTGATGAACCTGATGCACACACTTAAGGGAGAGCCAAGATGGTCCACAATAGACAAAGATACCTGGAATATGATTCTGGGTAAGACCGGCAAACTGCCGGGAGAGCTCGATCCCGACCTTATTAACCTTGCAAAAGAGAAGGGTTTGGAATTTTACAATGGCAATCCTCAGGATGCGTTCCCTAACGAACTTGACAGATTCCGCAAGGAGATGAAAGAGAATAAGTGGGAGTTTGGACAGGACGACGAAGAGCTGTTCGAGTTTGCAATGCACGAAAGACAGTATCGCGATTACAAGAGCGGAGTTGCAAAGCAGAGGTTCGAGCAGGAGCTTGAGGCAGCAAAAGCCAAAGCCGGTGCGCCAATTGTAGTCACCCGTCCGGTGGTTGAGGTACCTAAATTTGATGTGGAAAAGATACTTGAACAGCATCCCGGTGCACAGCCGGTACAATCTCCTGTTAAAGGACAGATTCTGTGGCAGTACGATCTTGCAGATGTTTCAACTGCACCAGTTATCGGAGAACAGGTTACAGAGGGTCAGACTGTTTGCTTTGTTCAGGCGTTCTATGGTATTGAGCTTATTAAACCGGCTTTCTCCGGAAAAATTGTGCAGATTTGCGCCAAACACGGTCAGACAGTAGAGAAGGGTGAAATTGTTGCCTGGGTAGCGGTTTCATAGCTCTTTCAATAGCTGGTGATTAAAATAAAAATTGCGTAAATTGTTTAAAACATTTTACGCATTTTTTTACCCGGCTGCTGCCGGCTCTCTCGTGACCTCGGAGGGATTCAAACCCCCGACCTTCAGAACCGGAATCTGACGTTCTATTCAGCTGAACTACGAGGCCTAATAGGGCTGTGCCCTTCAGGGCTGCAAAGGTAGATATTTTATAATTCATTAAAAAATGTATCTTTGTTGCTCACCAAATTTGTTTCATTTATGAAAGCATTCGTATTTCCGGGCCAGGGAGCACAATTTGTTGGAATGGGCAAAGATCTTTACCATAACTCCCAAACAGCCAGAGAGATGTTTGAAAAAGCCAACGATATATTAGGTTTCAGAATCACCGATATTATGTTTGACGGCACCGACGAGGAGCTTAAACAGACAAGGGTTACACAGCCCGCAATTTTTATACACTCAGTGATACTCTCAAGGTGTATCGGGGAGTTTAATCCCGACATGGTTGCCGGACACTCTCTGGGCGAATTTTCGGCACTGGTTGCAGCAGGAGCTTTAAGCTTCGAAGATGGTTTGGCACTTGTTTCTGCAAGAGCAAAGGCAATGCAGAAGGCGTGTGAGAAAGAGCCATCTACTATGGCTGCCGTTTTGGGGACAGATGATGCTACGGTAGAGAGAATCTGCTCTGAGACTCCCGGTGTGGTTGTACCTGCAAATTACAACTCTGCCGGACAAATAGTTATTTCAGGTTCAGTTGATGCTGTAAATCTTGCATGTGAGAAACTAAAGGAGGCAGGAGCAAAGAGAGCTCTGGTTCTTGCAGTTGGAGGTGCTTTCCACTCGCCTCTTATGTCCGGTGCACAGGATCAGCTTGCAGAGGCCATTGCAGCATGCAACATTCAAAAGCCAATCTGTCCTGTTTATCAAAATGTTGATGCACTGCCAAATAGCAATCCCGAAAAAATTAAAGATAATCTTATAAAGCAGCTTACAGCCCCTGTTAAGTGGAGGCAAATTGTGGAAAACATGTGGGGTGACGGATGTCGTCATTTTACCGAGCTGGGGCCGGGCAATGTTTTGCAGGGTCTTATCAAAAAGATTCAACCCGAAAGCACTACAGAAGGATTTCAGTAAGATTAAAGAAAAGTATCTCTAATTTTTTGCCAGGTGCATAAACAGCTCAATAACCTGTTGGTTCCTGGCAAAATTTGTTTTGTTTGCTTCAACAAAGGTTTTTATATCTCCTCTTTTTGAGCTGAACAGTTTATCAAAATTTTTGCGGATTGCAAGGTTAAGTTTGTTGTCCTTTACCAGGTATAAAAGTTCGACATAATCGAACTTAATGCTCTCTTCGCCAACAATGCGGCTTATCCTGTTCTCGGTATCCACACTGCCGACTTTTGTTATTGACGACACATCATTATATCCGCCGTAAGCCCCGGGAATTCTGGGCAGACCCAATACAAGTTTTCTCACAAACCCAAGGGAAACATCTCCATCTGTCTCCAAAAACTCTACATAAAAGTTATTGATTTTTCTGAAGAACCGGCTTCCTACATTTACCACATCAACCAACTCCTCATCGTTAATAGCAAGAGTATCTCCACTTTGCGAAATGATCCTCAGGGTTTGGCCGAGAGTTGAGATGTTCAATCTGGTGTGATAAGACCTCCCGTCCGTAAGACGAACCCTGCCTTCGGTGAAACTATCCAGTACAAACATCTTCTCTTTAAAGAAATCTCCCTCAACAATTTTTCCGTCATACACCTTTACTGTACCACTCTGGGCACTGGCAGTCAGAGCAATCATTACTGATGCAAATATTAATAATACTTTTCTCATTATTTTGGTGTGATTATTGGTAGGTAAATTTAGCTAATTTACTTTTACCTTTGAAAAAAGTTATGTACTTTTGCAAACAGTTGGACGGCATGTCAGGTTATTATCAGATAGCAATAGAGTACGAGATAGAGACAGAGTTCGCCTGGGTCCTTAAGAATCTGGGCGACAGGGTTTTTTGGGGCAAAAAATTAGCTGAAAAAGTAAATTGTAACATCTCCGCATTTTTAATGTTATGCGGGGTGTTGTTTTTTTATTGAATACCCACAACATTGAGAATTGACATAACATATAAATGAAGAAATATTATTAACTAACAAGAAAGCTATGGCAAAAGAAAAAAAATTCATTACCTGTGATGGTAATTACGCCGCAGCACATGTAGCATACATGTTTAGCGAACTGGCAGCCATTTACCCTATTACTCCATCCTCAACAATGGCCGAGTATGTAGATGAATGGTCTGCTTACGGGAAAAAGAATCTCTTTGGAGAGGCAGTACAGGTGGTTGAGATGCAGAGTGAGGGTGGTGCTGCAGGTGCGCTTCACGGAGCTCTTCAGGCCGGAGTTCTGGCTACAACATTTACAGCATCCCAGGGTCTGTTGCTTATGATCCCTAATATGTACAAAATTGCAGGAGAATTACTTCCTACAGTATTTCATGTTTCTGCAAGAACACTTGCTGCTCAGGCTCTCTCAATTTTCGGTGATCACTCCGATGTGATGTCAACAAGGCAAACAGGTTTTGCCCTTATCGCCTCCAGCGGCGTTCAGGAAGCTCTGGATCTTGGGGCGGTAGCTCATCTTTCGACACTTAAGTCAAGAGTTCCCTTCCTTCACTTTTTCGATGGTTTCCGTACCTCTCACGAGGTTCAGAAGATTGAAGACCTTGATCAGGAAGAGCTTAGAAAAATGGTAAGCGACAAATCTCTGTCAGCTTTCCGCAACAGAGCACTCAATCCTAACAAACCGGTTACAAGAGGTACTGCACAAAATCCGGATGTTTTCTTCCAGGCGAGAGAGGCATGTAATCCTTATTATGATGCTGTTCCGGACATTGTAGCCCGCTATATGGGTGAAATAAGTGAAATGACCGGCAGACACTATCTTCCTTTCGACTATCACGGAGATCCCGAAGCAGAAAACATTATCATTGCAATGGGTTCGGTTTGCGATACCATAAGAGAAGTTGTGGATGTTCTGGTTGCAAAAGGAGAGAAAGTTGGTATTCTCACTGTGCGTCTGTACAGGCCATTCTCAGCTAAGTATTTCTTCCGCGTACTTCCTAAGAGCGTGAAAAAGATAGCAGTTCTTGACAGGACAAAAGAGCCGGGAGCAGTAGGTGAGCCGCTTTACCTGGATGTTAAGACTGTCCTTGCAGAAAAAGGAGGCAAAATGCCATTGATTGTTGGCGGCCGCTACGGTCTGTCATCCAAAGATACCAGCCCTGCACAAATATTCTCGGTATTTGACAATCTGAATATGAAAGAGCCAAAGAACGGCTTTACAATTGGAATTGTTGATGATGTAACTTTCAAATCTCTTCCTGTAAAAGAGGAGATAAATGTTTCTAAAAAGGGTGTTGTTGAGTGTAAGTTCTACGGAGTGGGTTCTGACGGCACAGTTGGAGCCAACAAAAACACCATCAAGATTATTGGTGAAACTACACCAAAATATGTTCAGGCATATTTCGATTACGACTCCAAGAAATCGGGAGGTTATACCTGCTCTCACCTCAGATTCGGAGACACTCCAATAACATCGCCTTATCTTGTATCCAACCCCGATTTTGTTGCCTGTCATGTAACCCCTTACCTTACAAAATACGATGTTCTCAAAGGGATTAAAAAAGGAGGCACATTCCTGTTAAACACCCTCTGGACAAAAGAGGAGACACTGGAAAAGCTTCCCGATTATGTAAAAGCAACTATTGCAAAGAAGCAACTGAACTTCTACATTATGAATGCAACAAAGATTGCAGAGGAGATTGGTCTTGGCAACAGAACCAATACCATTCTTCAATCGGCATTCTTTAAAATAGCAGACATCATACCATTTGAGCAGGCAGTTGCCGAGATGAAACATGCTGCTGAAAAATCTTACGGCAAAAAAGGAGACAAAGTTCTTAAAATGAACTACGATGCCATTGACAGAGGTTCGGATTACGAGAAAATTGACATCCCTTGCGAATGGAAAAACATTACAGTTGCCAAATTCCGCCCTGCAAGCTACGATCGTCTTGCTCCGGATTGGGTAAGAAATGTGGCTGATGTGGTAAACGCACAAGCAGGTAACGACCTTCCTGTAAGCGCATTCCTCAATCTCGAAGACGGAACAATCCCTGCTGGAACTTCTGCTTACGAGAAACGCGGAATTGCAACTCATATACCTGAGTGGAAGTCCGAAAACTGTATTCAGTGTAACCAGTGTGCATATGTTTGTCCTCACGCTGCTATCAGGCCATTCCTTATGACAGAAGAGGAGCAGGCAAAGGCACCTGCCGGAATTAAGAAAATTAAAGGTAACGGACCATTTAAAGAGTACAGCTTCACTATACAGGTTACCACAATGGACTGTACCGGTTGCGGCAACTGTGCAGATGTATGCCCTGCTAAAACCAAGGCCCTGGTTATGATGCCATTTGAGACTCAGGAGCACGAACAACAAAATTACGACTATCTGCACTCAAACATTGGTTACAAAGAGAGTGTTCAACCTAAGAGTCAAAATATTAAGAATCTGCAGTTTGCACAACCTCTATTTGAGTTCTCCGGTGCATGTGCCGGTTGCGGAGAGACTCCTTACATTAAGGCCATTACACAGCTTTATGGGGACAGAATGATGATAGCCAACGCTACCGGCTGCTCTTCAATCTTCGGTGGTTCATTCCCTGCATCTCCATACACTACAAACAAAGATGGAAAAGGTCCTTCATGGGCTAACTCTCTCTTTGAAGATAATGCAGAGTACGGCCTGGGTATGCAGATGGGTTCTGAGAGAGTACGCGACAGAGTAGCTAAATTGATGGCAGACGGAATGGAGTGCAAAACTTGCACTGCTGAGATGAAAACTCTGTTTGCAGAGTGGCTTCAGAATCGCGAAGACCATGTTGCTACAAAAGAGATAGCCGATAAACTTATACCTCTTATATCAGATTGCAAATGCGAAATATGTAAAGAGCTTACTGTTCTTAAAGACTATTTTGTAAAACGCTCTCAATGGATATTCGGAGGTGACGGATGGGCTTACGATATTGGTTACGGTGGTCTCGACCATGTACTTGCATCGGGAAACAATGTAAATGTTCTGGTTCTCGATACAGAGGTTTACTCAAATACCGGAGGTCAATCTTCTAAATCTACCCCTGTTGGTGCAGTTGCAAAATTTGCAACCTCGGGCAAGAAGATTCGCAAGAAAGACCTGGGTATGATGGCCATGAGTTACGGTTATGTATATGTTGCACAGGTAGCAATGGGTGCAAATCAGAATCAGCTGTTCAAGGTACTTAAAGAGGCCGAAGAGTACAACGGACCATCGCTCATTATAGCATACGCTCCATGTATCAGCCACGGGCTTGTTAATGGCATGGGTGCTACACAAAGAGAGTCGAAACTTGCAGTTGAGTGCGGATACTGGCAGCTTTACCGCTACAATCCAATGCTTGAGTCAGAGGGTAAAAATCCTTTCATCCTCGACAGCAAGGAGCCGGATTGGAGTAAGTTCCAGGATTTCCTTCAAGGTGAAGTGAGATATACATCTCTTATAAACACCTTCCCTAAAGAGGCCGACGAGCTGTTCAAACTAACCGAAGAGTTCGCAAAATGGCGCTACAACTCATACAAACGCTTAGCTTCTGCAGAGTAATCTGAAATTCTATAAAAAAAGAGGGTGACTAAAAAGTAAAGTCACCCTCTTTTTTGGTTCCCATTGTTTGTGACTGAATAATTATTTCCCTATATTTACCCAACTAACTCCCCGCTAAATAATTACATTTGGCAATAAGCAATCATAAAAACGACACAGGGCTTAGGTTTGGCTTACTTTGCACAGTGTGCCTTGGGTTTATCGTTGCATCG
>CAZPFI010000091.1:0-7923 GCA_964585795.1 uncultured Muribaculaceae bacterium
GAGCGTAAGTATCGCGGCTACTCAGGTAAAAATTAAAAAAAGAGTTATATGGGTTCAGCGTTTTGATAAGGATGAAGACCCTTTTGAATTATACTTAAATCCAAAGATTC
This sequence comes from uncultured Muribaculaceae bacterium, assembly GCA_964585795.1. GTDB lineage: Bacteria > Bacteroidota > Bacteroidia > Bacteroidales > UBA932 > Bact-08. Next base: position 111 of record CAZPFI010000091.1, read on the forward strand.
TCTTCTACTCCTCCCTTAGACAGGATTGCAGAGAGGGTTGCCTCTCAGTCCCTGTTATCAGAGGGAACAGCTCAAAACGCTCATATGCAATTGTTGTTCAATACGACAATTTTGAGAGTACCGGCAACATTGAGATGATAGAGGGTTTTACGGCTGTCATTTTCCAGCACGAGATAGATCATCTTAACGGTATCCTCTTTTTTGATTATTTCTGATAAAAAAGAGTCATGTAGTATTTGATATTACAGTAAAAGCTTTTACTTTTGTTAGAGATTTTCTAATCAGAAATTATTAAAACCTAAGACCATGAAAAAAACTTTACTGTCGATTGTATTGGTAGTTTTACTGCCAACACTCATTTTCTCTCAGAGCAAATCACCTTTTCTTATTGAGAGCGGGAACTCGACCATAAAAATAGGTGGGTTTGTAAGGGCTGTTGCACTTCAGGATTTTAACGGTTCAGTACCCTCTTACGATTTTGTCAACTCAACCATGTCAGCACCCAACAGCTGGGATTTAAACTCACGAAACAGCATTGATGCATCTGCATCACGCCTGAGTATGAGATATACACACAAAACAGAGAAATTGGGGAATATTGAACTTTATATAGAAACCGACTTCAGGGGAGCAAGCGATGCTTTCAGAATCAGGCACGCCTATGTAACTTTCAAAGGTTTTATCTTTGGTCAGACATGGAGTTTTATGACAGACACCCCGGCCAATGCACCTACAATTGACATCCAGAATGTTAACTCCCGGACCTTCTTCCGCACACCCCTGGTAGGTTATGTCGGTAACCTTGGAAAGGGATGGAGCGTTGGAATCGCACTTGAATTGCCAAGGACTAAAATAACTACAGCAACAGGTATAAAATCAGTTAATCAAAGGGTTCCCGATTTGCCTGCTTACATACAATACAAAGGTTCCAGGGGTCATATTAAATTAACAGGGGCTATAAGGAGTCTCGAATACGGGGCTACTAACACCCAGATGATTCAAAGAGAAACAGGTCTTGGCGTGCAGCTGAGTGGTACATTTAAGCCCGTAAAAGCCCTCACTCTATACTCACAAGGAATTTACGGTGAGGGTATTGCCAGGTATATTAACGATCTTGCCGCAATGTCTCTCGACCTTGTACCGTCTCCACTGGGAGGGTTGATGAAACTCCCAATGTACGGAGTATCACTGGGTGCTAAACTAGACCTCTCCGGAAGTGTTTATGCCACCAGTACATACTCGGTTGCAGGTCTTAAAGAGAATATCGGACTCTACTCGGGAAAAGATAATGACTATTTCTCCGGCAGTTACTTTTCATCCACACTCTTCTGGACTCCTTACAAGAACCTGACTATGGCATGGGAGTATATCCATGGTACAAGGAAAAATTTCAACAGTGTTAAAGGAGCAGCAAACCGTGCTCAGTTTATGGTTATGTACAGCTTCTGATTTGTTAAATACTTGTTTAACTATTTTTTATTAACTTGCCGGACGAAAATCCGGCATTTTTAATTCCATTCAGGTAAAACAATAAAGGTTATGCAGTTAATCAAAAGATTCGAAAAAATCGTATTTACCATTCTGGTTATTGTACTTGTAAGTTACATTATTGTAGAAATTATTGAATTAACTTATCAGTTTGGCCGTGGCATCTTCAGCGGAGACATCCCTGAAGGGAGACTGCTGGTATCAAGCGCTTTATTAAAAGAGGTTCTTCCGGTATTCTTCAATATCCTCATTGCAATTGAGCTTCTTGACACATTTAGTGTATATGTGCAGAAACACTCTATAAAGGTTCTAAATATACTCCTTATTGGAATAATTGCAATAGGCAGAAAACTGATTGCTTACGACTTCAGTGATGCTGACGGTTTATCAAGCATTGGCCTGGCAGCACTTATTATTTCGCTTGCAGGAGGTTACTACCTCATTAGAAAGAACGAATCTGATTAATCTGCTATCAGCTTTTTCAGAAAATCGCTGAATACCCTTATTCCTGTTTCAATATCTTCCAGATCTATATATTCGTCGTGATTGTGAATCCCGTCAAGCTGCTCTTTTTCAATAATCATAGGAATTATTCCATAAACCGGCACACCATCTCTTCTAAAATAGGAGTTATCTGTTGAAGCAGGAAATAGAATAGGAACCACAGCTGCTCCTTTAAACTCTCTTTTTATAGCATCAGACATCTTTGTAAAGTATTTTTCAGGGTAAGAAGTCCTGCCCTCTCTTCCTGTACTGACCACAGATATAATCATTTCGGGATCGTGTATGGTAGTTGCAATAAAATTTGTAATATCACTTGGTGTTGTTCCAGGCAACAATCTGCAGTCGAGATATGCACTTACCTCTGTTGCATTTGTGTTGTGAGCATCAATGTTGGATGATATACCGGAGAGAGTAATGGTATTGGTAAAAATGTTGTATAATTCCGGATTTTCCCGTGCATTTTTTTTAAGAAAATTTTTGAAAATTGCGCTGTTAGGTCTCTTAATAACAGTTCCAATAATCCCACCAACCTCTTTACCTATCCCCTTTAGCATTAAATCTGCTTCTGGAGTCACAATTATGGGCATACTTGTATTTATCAGCTTATGCACTCCGTTAACAAGCATCATCGAAGGTGATATCTCTCCTGTTACAGAAGTATGTCCTGCATCTTCCGATTTCCAGGTTAACTTCAACCACAAATGGTCTTTCTCTGCAATAGAGATTCCAAAAATATCCTTCCCTGAAGGAACAATGCTTAATCCCCTCATTCCTGAGCCTCCCTCTCCAAAAACAACTGCAGGATTGAACATCTCCCTGAAATTTTGTGCAACTATTGCCGCCCCTGTCGAACCATCGATCTCCTCTCCGGAAACGCATAGAAGTGTGACATTATATGGTAGATCTCTCTCTTTTGACTCTTCAATAATACTCATAATCGAAAACAGCTGTACAATTGCAGGCCCTTTATTGTCAAATGATCCCCTGCCCCATATTTTACCCTCTGCAATCCTTCCTTCAAAAGGAGGATATTTCCATTTAGCAGTGTCACCCGCAGGTACTACATCAATGTGATTCTGAAGAATCACATTTGGTTTTCCATCTGATAAAGGATAAATAGATGCTGCAAAATTAACGGAACCGGGTAAATCGGTAATGAACTGAACATAAAGCCCTGCTTGTTTACACTGTTCTGCAAGAAAATAAGCTGCCTCATTCTCATTGCCGGAGATTGACGGAATAGAGATATACCTGCTAAGCATGAGAGCGGCCTCCGGAAAACATGTTACAAGCGAATCGTTAAAGCTCTCCTGCTTACTCTCATGAGCCCTAAGTACACTATTTACAGACAGTAGAGCAATTAAAGAGATTATAAAAAGCTTACTTACTGCATATCTGGAAACTATCATAATATTAATGGATTATAGTAGGTTAAATATAGGAATCATATTTAAATTATCAAATATTTTATAATAAATGCAACAAAAAAGGTGACCACTTCGTCTAAAGGGAAAATTTTAATTATATGAAGTACTACCGTTTAATATTACTATCCATTTTTAGTTTGTTTATACTAAACTCCTGTCTCGAATTTGAGACAATTTTCCCATACGGGAATATTACCTCTCATCAGAGACCGGTTAACAGAACTTTCGACCAGGTTTATATTTCGAATGGTTTTGAGCTTATTTTAACTCAAAGTAATAATAATGCTCTGGTTGTGGAGACGAATGAAAATTTACACCCTTATATAGTAACCGAGATTGTGGGTAACAAATTGAGAATATACCTTAGAAGGAATCTTATTCTTGGTAGAGGATCAAAAGTTAAAATATTCCTCGATTGCAATTATCTGGATAATGTCTCCGCAAGCGGAGGTTCCAAAATTTTGCTCACCAACCTTTGGATTGCAAACTCTCTTGATTTTCATATAAGCGGAGGTGGTTCTCTGTATGGTGATGTAGACCTGCTCTCAATGTATATTTCACTCTCGGGAGGGTCCAAAGCAGATCTTGCAGGTTATGCTGATGAACTAAGAATCAACTCATCGGGTGGAAGTAAAACCTGGTTCTCTTACCTGGAGTCCGAGCACTGTAATGCTAATATCTCCGGGGGAGGTTATGCCGAAATTTTTGCAAAACAGCATCTTACTGTTAACGCATCGGGTGGAAGCAAACTGTTTTTCAGAGGAAATCCATATGTAGTTACCAATCTTTCCGGAGGCTCCTTTGTGGGCAGAACAAGATAGTCTCTCCTCTTTCAAGGTTTATTGTTTGTCATGTGGCTCAATTATTGTATTTTTGTCAGTTGAGAACTTATAAAAAACATTAATCTGTAATAACAAGCATAAACCGTTATGATTACTCATTTTCTTATGGCATTCGGGCAGGAGGCTGCTGATGCTGTTGCGCAAATCCCTCCTGTTCGGGAACAGCTCTCTTTTTCTCTTATAGAGATGGCTTTTAAAGGCGGGTGGATAATGATACCCCTCCTTTTATTGTCAGTACTGACACTTTACATTTTCGGCGAGAGATGGTGGGCAATTAAAAATGCATCAAAAACTGACGAAAATTTTATGCGCAATATTCACGATTACATTCACGAAGGTAAAATAAAGGCTGCCATAAATCTTTGTCAATCCCAGGAGACTCCCATTGCAAGACTCATAGAGAAGGGTGTTGAAAGAATAGGAAGACCTCTCAACGACATTCAGACTGCGGTTGAAAATATGGGTAATGTAGAGGTTTCGCGTCTTGAGAAAGGGCTGCCAATGCTTGCTACAATTGCCGGAGGAGCTCCTATGCTTGGCTTCCTGGGTACAGTTATCGGCATGATTCAGGCATTCTATAATATGTCACAGGCCGGAAGCAATGTTGACATAACACTGCTTTCTGGTGGTATATATACAGCAATGGTAACTACAGTTGCCGGCCTTATTGTTGGAATTCTTGCATATTTTGGTTATAACTATCTTACTGCCAGGATTGACGACATCGTATACAAGATGGAGAGCAACACCATTGAGTTTATGGATCTGCTTCACGAACCTGCAGGTAAATAGCATTTGTTATGGCAATTAAGCGTAGATCAAAAATTAATCCGGCATTCAGTATGTCATCGATGACAGACATTGTTTTTCTTCTGCTCGTCTTTTTCCTTGTGACATCAACTCTGGTTAACCCCAACGCCCTGAAGCTCCTTTTGCCCAAAAGCACAAATCAGGTTGCTGCCAAACCTATGGTAAGCGTCTCCATTAAGCACCACATCCGTAACAATACTTTTTCGTATCACATTAACGGGAATAACACTCCTGTTGCATTTGGAGATATCGAGAGATTAATCCAGCAGGAACTCATGGACGAAGACGAGCCGACCCTTTCACTTCATGTCGATAAAAGCGTTCCCATGGAGCAGGTTGTCAACATCATGAACATTGCCAAAAGAAACCAATACAGAATTATACTGGCAACTGCACCGGAATAGGTAAAACATATATTAATTATGCCAAAAAACCCTGTAAAACAAACCAAGGAGGAGCATCGGGCTAAGTTTATCGGAGCTGCTATGGCTGCAGGGTTTCATATTGTGGCAATCTCACTCTTCTTTACCACAGGTTTTAAAGTTATCTACCCTCCTCCTCAGGAGACAGGAATATTGATTGATCTTGAGCTGGAACCTCCAAAGCCAATTGAGGTTTTATCGGGACATGAGCCAAGGGTAGAGAATCCCAATCCTCTGGAAGATGTGCGTCTGGTTCAAAGGTCAGAATCACCGCTTGAAGGCAACAGAAGCAACAGAGGCGCAGAGACAACAATGGGTGAGAGAGGTGATGTAGAACAGTTCGAACCACCCAGACCCAATCCCATAGATCGCAGGGCCCTATTCCCTTCTGCTTCAAATGCAGACTCAACAGCACCACAGGTTGCAAGAGAGAGCAGCGGTGAGATGACTGCAGGACATGCACAGGGTAACACAAGAACAGGTTCTGTTGAGGGAGAACCTCAGGCAAGGCTTGCAGGTAGAAGTGTTATGGGCTCTCTTCCCGAACCTGAATATACTGTTAATCTGGCAGGCAGAGTTGTTGTAAGAATATCTGTAGATCAATACGGTACCGTAGTAAGTGCGACACCGGGCATCACCGGCACAACTGTTCAGGACAAGACATTATGGGAGGCAGCCAGAAAAGCTGCTCTTAAGGCAAAATTCAATCTCAGCTCCTCTGCACCTGCTGTTCAGGAGGGGACAATCACCTATATTTTTAAACTGAGATAAAATATTATTATACTCTAGCAGATCTACTCATACCTCAACGCTTCAATAGGATCGAGTTTCGAAGCTCTTACTGCAGGTATATAGCCGGAGGCAATGCTTACAAAAAGACAAACCATTACCCCGGAAAAAATCCACAACCAGGGTATTATAAATGGACTTTTCATTAAAGCAGCAGTGAGGTTTCCAACTATTACTCCCAGAAAAATTCCAAATAATCCACCCAACTGACCTATAACAATCGATTCAAAAAGAAATTGCTGTTTTATTGTTTTGGAATTTGCTCCCAGAGCTTTTCTTGTTCCTATCTCTCTGGTTCTCTCTTTTACTGAAACAAGCATTATATTCATTAAGCCCACGGCAGCACCCAGAAGAGTGATAATGCCGATAATAAAAGCGGCGATTGTCACATAATTCATTATCTTCATTATATCTTCCATCATTGCATCAGACTTTGTTATTCTGAAATCGGACTGATCAATCGGGCTCAGTCTCCTTACCGACCGAAACAGTTGTTCAGCCGCATCCATAGCCTTGGTCTGGTCAATCCCTAACCCTGGTATAATACCAATTACAAAAAAGGAGTTTTCGGATAAAAAGATTGACCTTGCATTTGAAATGGGTATCCAAACCTGATTATCTATCCCTCCTCCGAAAGTAGCTCCCTGAGTTTCAAGCACACCTATAACCTCATATCTTACGGATCCCACTGTTATCACTTTCCCAACCGGGTCGGTTGCTTTAAAGAGTGAATTTGCGACACCGGAACCAATAACAGCTGAGAAAGAAGAGGCATCCAAATCCCTGTTATTGAAATTCCTCCCTTTGGAAATTCTGGCACCCATGTATCCCATATTATACTCATCTGTTGCAACAACTCTTATGATGGGGTTGGTTTTTGCAGAACCATACTTTATAGTTGCATTATTTATGGCAGTTGCCGATATTGTTACTGTTGAAGGAATCTTGTAATTGTCCGCAAAATCCCGTGCCTGACTGTAACTGATGTTGCGTCTGTTTATTACCCTTGCTTTTCTGTTGGTGGTACCTGCATCTGAAAATGAAGACCTTATTGCAAATGAATTTGCTCCCATTCTTCCAAAATTCTCATTAAGCAATGCTTTCAAAGAGTCGGTAGCCGTAAGAATTCCAACAAGTGATGTAATGCCTATGGCAATAATCATAATGGTAAGCACCGAACGGAGCTTGCTGCTTCTTATTGATTTTAGAGAGACATTAAAATTCTCTCTCATTAATGGGTTGAAACCCATAAGTCTGGTAATTTTGAGTAAAAGGAGTCTCATTAGACGGGAATTACATTCAATGATACGGTAAAAGTAGGAAAATATCTCTTATTAACATAACTTTGCCGCCGAATTAAATATAAATGAAAAAGAATCAACCAACAAACCAAACCCGGACAGCTCGCAAAACAAATGAGCGCCCACGCAGAGATGCGAAACCGGCAAATAAGGGCAGCAGGGATGCTAAACCTTATGACAGAGAGCGTAAACCTTTCGACAGAGACAAAAAACCATTTGACAGGGAGCGT
>CAZPFI010000092.1:0-5843 GCA_964585795.1 uncultured Muribaculaceae bacterium
GTCCTGCATCCAGAACTCTTGGTATTCCACCTATATCTCCCAGTGGCAGCTTGTTGTAGCGGTACTTGGCACATCCTGCAGTAAGTATCACGGTATCTTTAGGCAGTGCCTGAGCAAACTGAGTGTAGTAGTCTCTATCCTTCATCCTTCCGTCGCAACCCGCCATTACAAAAAATTTACGGATAGCCCCCGATTTAACTGCATCCACAACCTTATCGGCCAAAGCAAATACCTGTGCATGGGCAAATCCTCCGATAATCTCACCTTTCTCTATCTCTACGGGAGGGGCGCACCTTTTTGCATGTTCAATTATTGCTGAGAAATCCTTGGCTCCACCCTCTTTTCTGTCAGCAATGTGTATAAACCCGGGGAAACCCGATGAACCGGTTGTATAGATTCTGTCTTTGTATGTAGCACTGCTTCTTGGAGGAACAATACAGTTTGTGGTAAACAATACAGGTCCGTTGAAAGATTCAAAATCCTGTGTCTGTTTCCACCACGAGCTTCCGTAGTTACCTACAAAATGAGAATATTTCTTGAAAGCCGGGTAGTAGTTTGCCGGTAGCATCTCGGAGTGTGTATATACATCAACACCTGTACCCTCGGTCTGCTTAAGCAGATCTTCCATATCTCTCAAATCGTGACCCGAAATGAGTATTGCAGGATTGTTTCTTACACCAATGTTTACTTTAGTTATTTCGGGATTACCATAGGCAGATGTATTTGCCTTGTCCAGCAGAGCCATAACCTTTACACCAAAATCACCTGTCTTTAAAACCAGTGCGGTTAATTCGTCTGCTCCCAGAGAGTCATCAGTAGTATCAACAAGTGCCTTCTGCATAAATGCATATATCTCGTTATTTTCGTGTTTCAGGTTGAATGCGTGCTCGGCATAAGCGGCCATACCTTTAAGTCCATAGATAACAAGTTCGCGTAAAGAACGAATATCCTCATTTTCTGTGGCCAGCACTCCTATTTCCATTGCCTTCTGCTCCATAACTGCAACATCGCGTGAAGTCCAGAATGCACCTTCGAAATCAATAGTGTCAACTTTACCCCCTTTGGAGATAAACAGTGCTCTGAGAGACTCTCTTACATCAATCGCCTCATTTACCCTGGAGATAAACCTGTCCCTGTCGAAGTTTGCATTTGTGATAGTCATAAAGAGAGAGTCTGTAACAAATTTATTTACCTCTGCACTTTCGGTTCCCATCTCTCTTAACCGAACCGAGTAGTGTGATATACCTTTACACAGAAAAATCAGAAGATCCTGCAGGTTTGCTACATCTGCGGTTTTTCCGCAAACTCCGTTAACTGTACATCCGGTGTTTTTAGCTGCCTCCTGGCATTGAAAACAAAACATTTTACTCATTTGTAATCTTATTTAAAAAGGTTAATATTTGATTATTGTGATGCAAAGTTAGGCAGGTGGTAGTCCAAAATGTGTAATATATGTTACACCTCTCTTTTTTTTGTATTTTTACAGAAAAAGAGTTTTATGCATGATGTTCTGGACACTCTCGATTTTTCGCAATGCCCCATTTGCAGTGTAATTCCAAAAGGGAAGGTTAGCCAGTTCTTTACAGGTACCAATTTCCGCATAAAGGATTATGCCAAAGGTGATGTAATTGCACAACAGGGAGATACCTGCAAACACCTCTACATTTTACTTAAAGGTACATTAAAAACCGAAATGGTAACAGAAAACGGCGGAATCTTAACAATAGAGAATATAACTGCAGTCCGTCCGTTTGCATCTGCTTTTCTTTTTGCCGCAAATAATACATTCCCGGTAGATGTTACCGCACTCGAAGATGTTAAAATACTCACAATTCCCAAAGAAGATGTAGTGGAGTTGTTCCGGAAAGATGCTGCTTTTCTGGAGAGATATATAACCTTCAACTCCAATAAAACACAGTTCCTCTCCAACAAACTACAGATTCTTACCATAAAAACAATCCGGGGAAAACTTGCCCACTACTTACTTGAACAGCTTGCGTTATGCCACTCAATTAGTCCCCGTATCAATACATTCATTATGGATAAAAACCAGACAGAGCTTTCAAAATATTTTGGAGTAACCAGGCCTGCTTTAGCCCGGACATTTTCCGAACTGCAACACGAAGGGATTATTAAAGCCGAGAGGAACAAGGTTACTGTAACAGATAAACAGTCGCTTCAAAATCTTACAGGTTAGCAATTACATTTCTAGATAATGAAACTTGCTTTAATATGAAAAATGCCATTTTAAAATGTATAACCGGAGTAATTCTTCTAGTTAGCAGTTTTAGTTGCAAATACATTCAAATAAACAGAGAGCAGGATTTAATAATTTTCACCTCATTTAACAAAGGACTTGACGATAAACTGGCAATTGCCTGGCTGTCGAAAAACCCTGTTAACGGGACAACAACTATTTTTCATACATCAGAACCCGATTCATCGGCCAAAGCAGAATTACAAAGCTTTATAGACCACATCAGTTTTAAATGCAACATTATCTATAGCCGGGAAGAGTTAAATCATCTGGCCGGCCTCTCCAATAATTTAATCTCACTCATTATACTCTCTCCTTCAGAAATCACCTCCGCTCTTCATGAAAAATCACCACTGCTGATGGAAAGAACAGGTAAAATATTTGTCAAAGCATTCCCATCAGTTGACCAGGGCGGTAAGTTGAAAGATGAGAGGTATCTGAATTTTAAAAAGGGAGTCTTCAACGAAAAGAGAGTATATTTAATAGGTGATAAATGCACTGATGAAATATCTTTAACTACTTTCGATTTCAACTATATAAAGAGTGGCAGTACCGCCTCTTTGCTTTTCGCAGACACACCCAAAAACACCCCCGATAAAATTGTTTTGTATGACATCCACTCGCTTCTTACTGCAGTTGCATGGAAACACCCCGGCTATTTCAGATTTACACGCGAGAAAAACATACTGGTTTCGGGGCTGGACTCAACTACTGTTAACATCACAGAACCCGCACAACTTAAAAGAAAAATAGTAACCGCCCTGCAGAACCTTTGACCTTTTCAACGCCTTGATTTTTGGCAACAAAAAACTTTCATCGCCTTGATTTTTGGCAACTATCTATATATCTGCACTTTACAACTGGTAAAAGACATGTAAAGCAAGAGCAAATACCAAAATCAAGCAGCTAAAACATTGGTTACCAACACTGTGCCAAAATCTTCGGCGATGAAAAAACTTTCATCGCCTTGATTTTTGGCAACTATCTACATATCTGCGCTTTACAACTGGTAAAAGACATGTAAAGCAAGAGCAAATACCAAAATCAAGCAGCTAAAACATTGGTTACCAACACTGTGCCAAAATCTTCGGCGATGAAAAAACTTTCATCGCCTTGATTTTTGGCAACTATCTACATATCTGCGCTTTACAACTGGTAAAAGACATGTAAAGCAAGAGCAAATACCAAAATCAAGCAGCCAAAGCGCTGGCTACTAATGATGTGCCAAAAACTAAGGCGATGAATTTAAAAAAAAGACCGGTCAATATTGATTTGACCGGTCTTTTTAAATGGTTCAGGTAAGGTTAGTCCTGGTAACTTTCCAGAATTTCTCTCACCTGATGCGCCTCAACCCTTCCGTAAACTTTTTCGCCAATAAGCACTACGGGAGCTAATCCACAGGCACCTACACATCTTAAGCAATCCAGTGAGAATTTACCGTCTTCTGTAACTCCTCCAACTTTTATCTTAAGCTGATCTTTCAGTTCATCTACTATCTTCTCTGCACCCCTTACATAGCAGGCGGTTCCCATACAAACCGATATCGGATGTCTGCCTTTGGGTGTCATTGTAAAGAAAGAGTAAAAAGTAACTACACCGTAAACCTTTGCAACTGAAATCTTCAACAGATTTGCAATTTCGCGCTGAACAGCTTCGGGCAAAAATCCAAACTCACTCTGAGTTTTATGAAGGATGTTGATTAGTTCACGCGGGTCGTTATCAAACGATTTGCATATATCCTTCAATGTTTGTTTATGACAATCTTGTATTTTGAAAGTACTCATAACGGTCTAAATTTTATGTTTGTCAAAATAGTGAGTATGGAGCAGATGATGAGACTTCTCACCTAACGGCTTACCGAGGAACTCCTCGTACAGCTGTATAATATAAGGATTCTCATGTGATTTTCTGATCGTTTTACCGGCATCCTCCCTGTAGATGGCATCGTAGCGTGCTTTAATAACACTCGAATCGCCATGGTGCAGAGGTTGACCGGCACCACCGATGCATCCGCCCGGACACGCCATAATCTCAATTGCGTGGAAGTTATATCTTCCCTCTCTTATTCCGTTAAGGAGTTTTCTGGCATTGCCAAGCTGGTGAGCTATACCAATGTGAATAGGTGTATCTCCAAAATAGATTGTTGCTGTACGGATACCGGCCATTCCACGAAGCTCCTCGAAATTGATACGGTTGAGTTTGTTTCCTGTAAATACCTCGTAAGCAGTACGAACAGCCGCCTCAATAACACCACCTGTTACACCAAAGATAACACCTGCACCGGTTGACTCTCCCATTGGCAAGTCGAAATCTTCCTCCTCAAGTTTATCAAAATTGATGTTAGCCGATTTAATCAGTGCTGCAAGCTCTCTTGTAGAGATTGAGTAATCGACATCGGGGTTTCCATCCACTGCAAACTCCTCTCTCTGACACTCATATTTCTTTGCAAGACAAGGCATTATTGACACCACAACAAGATCTTCTCTCTTAACACCCAATTTATCGGCATAATATGTTTTTGCTATTGAACCAAACATCTGCTGAGGTGAACGGGCAGTAGAAGGAACATCCAACATATCGGGGAAATAAACCTCAAAGAAGTTTACCCATGCAGGGCAGCAGGATGTGAGAATTGGAAGCTTAACACTCTTATCTCCGTTTACAAATTTTGTAATTCTGTCCAGAAGCTCTGCTCCCTCCTCCATAATGGTGAGGTCGGCTGCAAAGTCTGTATCAAAAACTTTATCAAAACCCAAAGAGCGAAGAGCAGCAACCATCTTACCGGTAACAAGAGTACCGGGGAGAAGTCCAAACTCCTCACCCAGAGCAGCACGAACTGCAGGTGCAGTCTGAACCACTACTGTCTTGGTAGGATCGGCCAGAGCACGAATAATCATTGGAGTGTCGTCATAAGGAGTGAGCGCACCAGTAGGGCAAACCGCAACACACTGACCACAGAAAGTACAAGGTGAATCGGTAAGATCCTGTTCAAATGCAGGAGCAACAACCGACATAAAACCGCGGTTAACTGCACTAAGTGCTCCTACAGTCTGAACATCGTTGCAAACTGTTTCACATCTGCGACACATTATACACTTGTCCATATCGCGATTAAGTGCAGGTGAAGCATCTTTTCTGTATGTAGAGACCTCTGCATTCTCAACCATATGAACTTCACGGATACCAAAGCGCTGAGCCAGCTCCTGCAAATCGCATCTGCCCGATGATGAGCAAACAAGACATTTAGGAGGGTGGTCGGAAAGAATCAGCTCAAGAACAGTTTTTCTAGCGTTCAACACTCTGATACTTTTGGTGTTTACTACCATGCCGTCTGTACATTCAGTCGAGCACGAAGGAGCAAGGTTTCTTCTTCCTTCAACCTCTACAACACAAATTCTGCAACCACCGGGGCGGTTCTCTATCTGCATATGATTGAGGTTCATATAGCAAAGAACAGGAATGTCAATACCTATCTGCTTTGCTGCCTGGTAGATGGTAGATCCTCTTTTTACCTCTACCTCAACTTTGTCTATAGTGACTTTTATATTTCCCATATCTCAGATTATTGAACATAAATTGCTGAAAA
>CAZPFI010000092.1:5853-7876 GCA_964585795.1 uncultured Muribaculaceae bacterium
ACTTACACTTGTCGAAACACGCACCGCATCTGATACACTTGTCCACATCAATAAGGTGCGGCTGACGCTTCTCCCCGGTAATTGCATTTACAGGACAAGCTCTTACACAAGCTGTACAACCGGTACATTTATCGGCGATAATTGTGTATAGTTTAAGTGCTTTACATCTTCCTGCAGTACAAACTCTCTCTTTAACATGTGCAAGATACTCATCGTAAAAATGTTCCAGCGTTGAGAGAACAGGGTTTGGTGAAGTCTGTCCCAATCCACAAAGAGATGTATCTTTGATAACATTGCTCAGGTTCTTAAGGTGCTCCAAATCGTCTTCGGTTCCCTTACCATCACAAATTTTCTCGAGAAGTTCGTGAAGTCTCTTATTACCCACACGACAAGGTGCACACTTTCCGCAAGACTCCTCAACAGTAAACTCGAGATAGAATTTTGCCACCGAAACCATGCAATCGTCCTCGTCCATTACAATCATTCCTCCCGAACCCATCATAGAACCTGCAGCTACAAGGTTGTCGAAATCTATTGGTGTATCCAGGTGTCTCTCGGTAAGACAACCTCCTGAAGGACCTCCTGTCTGAACAGCTTTAAATTTCTTGCCATCCTTAATACCTCCACCTATCTCAAAAATAACCTCTCTGAGTGTTATTCCCATAGGCACCTCAATAAGACCAACATTGTTAATCTTACCGGCCAATGCAAACACTTTGGTTCCTTTCGATTTTTCAGTACCAATACTTGCAAACCACTCTGCTCCCTTAAGATATATTGCAGGAACATTAGCAAATGTCTCAACATTATTAACATTGGTTGGTTTACCAAGGTAACCTTTCTCAGCAGGGAATGGCGGTTTTACAGATGGTTCTCCGCGATGTCCCTCCATAGAGTGAATCAATGCAGTCTCCTCTCCGCAAACAAACGCACCTGCACCGTATTTAAGCTCCATCTCAAAAGAGAAATCGGTTCCCAATATGTTTTTACCCAGTAACCCATACTCCTCTGCCTGTTTAATTGCTGTTTTAAGCCTTTGAATTGCAAGAGGGTACTCTGCCCTGATGTACACCAGACCTTTGGATGCGCCAATACAGTAACCGCAAATTGCCATCGCCTCAATAATTGAGTGAGGGTCACCTTCCAGAATCGAACGATCCATAAATGCACCCGGGTCACCTTCATCTGCATTGCAGACTACATATTTCTGATCGGATTTGTTGTTTGCTGCTATCTCCCATTTGATGCCTGTAGGGAATCCGCCACCACCGCGACCTCTTAGGCCCGATTTTTTCATAATATCAACCGCCTCTGCAGGAGACATCTCTGTTATCACCTTTCCAATAGCGGCATAACCGTCGCGTGCAATGTATTCGTCAATATTCTCGGGATCGATGAAACCGCAGTTTCTCAGGGCAATTCTTATCTGTTTCTGATAGAAGCCCATGTGTTTTGAGTCCTCGATATGCTGCCTTGTCTCAGGATCTTCATACAACAATCTGTGTACTCTTCTGCCCTTTAACACGTGCTCGCTTACAATTTCGGCACAGTCCTCAGGTTTAACCTGTGTGTAGAATGTGTTATCGGGAATTACCTTTACAATGGGACCTTTCTCGCAAAAGCCAAAACAGCCGGTAGTCACCACCTGTGCATCATTTTCGAGTCCCGCTTTTTTAATCTCCTGGGCAAGATTTGTTACAATCTCTTCACTTTGTGAGGCCCGGCAACCGGTACCCCCACAAACCAGTAAATGCATTTTGTATTGTGCCATACTCCTACTTTACTAATTAATTGATTGATAGTTAACAGGAATTATACCTTCGATAAGTTCTCCGTTTACGATATACTTATCAACGATATCTTCTGCTACCTGAGTGTCGACATTACCGAAAACAACCGGATCTTTGCCGGGTACTTTCACCTCTATTGTCGGCTCTGCATAGCAATAACCCATACATCCACCCTGAGTAACCACAGCAGGAACCTTCTCCTTCTCCAGTTTCTCAATCAGAGTGTTCATCAC
>CAZPFI010000093.1:0-7853 GCA_964585795.1 uncultured Muribaculaceae bacterium
CCTGCCGCTAGCGTTCATCCTGAGCCAGGATCAAACTCTTCATTGTAAAATAGTTTTTAAATGTTAGCTCAATACTGTACTCATTATTATATTCAAAAGAAATAACGCTCTACTCTTTATTGTACTTAATGTTACTTGTTGTACTTGTCTTTCCAATATTTTCAAAGATCCTCGCAAAAAAACGCCCTCACGGGCTTACCCAAATAACTCCAACTAATATCCATCATCCCGTTTGGGGAGTGCAAAGATA
Organism: uncultured Muribaculaceae bacterium; assembly: GCA_964585795.1. Classification (GTDB taxonomy): domain Bacteria; phylum Bacteroidota; class Bacteroidia; order Bacteroidales; family UBA932; genus Bact-08. The sequence continues at coordinate 251 of CAZPFI010000093.1, forward strand.
GACATCTTTTCTGTCTTAACAAAAATATTTATGCAAAAAGTGAATGTTTTTATAAGAAAGAAGAAAAGCGTTAAGCTTTAATAACACAATAATCTATTTTACAACAAACTCTGTAGAATACTCGACCGGTATGCCATCCGAAGAAACTCCCTCTACCTTAATAATATATCTGCCGGGATTAGAAGAGGTCTGAATTATCATTTCACTCTTTTCGCCCTGCTTAAGTTCAATGAGCGGATCCCAGTAAAGAAGTGTCCTGAGGTCGGGGAAATTGGTAAGTTTATCAACCTCTTTCGATGTGTATCTTAAAGGATGAAGAACACCCTGATAGTCCACTATTCTGGCACTACTGCCTAATTTCAATCCCTGATAATCTCCTTTATAGGTTTTAAATGAGACAATTCCGTCAAAACTGATTTGTCCAATGCAGAACCTGGCTCCGTATATGGAAATTGATTTAACTTTAAGCGGATCGTAGTCAAAAATTCTTGAATGATCGAAGACAGGAATCCCATCCAGAAGAACCAAAGTGTTCTCTCTTGAATAATTCAGAGACTTAAACCCGTCTTCCCACCTTACCTGAAGATCTCTTTTGCTGTCGAATCTTCTGAATCTTAATTCATATATATACTCCAGAACAACATCGGACATCAGCGGAAACCTTGTATAGTTATCCAGATGATAGATTATTGGCTTTGTTCTCAGAAGAGGATCCTTTATTACAGTCAGTAACTCAAAAAGAGTATCCTGTCCAAATCTTCTTGCAGTCTGCATCTCAACTCCTCTTTCGGTAAGTGATTCCCTCATATTAGCGTTTATATACAGAGATGGGAAATTATCCGTTTTGAAATTTACAAAAGGGTCAAATAGGCGGTAATTGACTGTCTTAGCTGAATCTGCAGATGGTATCTCTATAACCACCTCTCTCTCCCCGTAAATGGGAGAGGTGAAAATTGTAAAGGTGCCGGCGGAATCTATCCGGGTTGTATATACATTTGATTCTCCGCCTACTGCAGAAAAAAAGAGCTGGTGTCCAGGCATAGAGCCGTTTCCGTTTATCGTAACCTCTCCTTTAATAATCTCTCCCTCGTATTCAGGAATGTATTTATCACCAAGCACTATGTCATCCACATTCTGTGGTATTATATACTCCGTTATATTTTTGTTCTCAAAAATTGGAAGGGAGTCAACTTTTGAAACAGAGTAACTAAGTAATATTTTGTTGCGGCTATTGTTAATCAAAGATACCGGCAAAGGGGTGTTTACAGATACCACTCTCCCGCTTTGTCCGAACCTGATTTCAACATCATTACTAACACCAAGCATTGATAATGAAAGAGATCTGTCTCTTATGGCCGGAGAAGTTACTCCGTGGGCTTCACCAATTTCTACATTCCCCTGCACTTTTTCAGATGAAAGAACATTGAAGAGAGGAAAATGTTTTTCAAATGGCACAGGTTGCGCCTCATTCAGCATATATCTGGTATATGCAACAATTTTATAGCTTCCGGTAGGTAAAGTTGGTGTTAAGGAGAGAGAGCCCGCACCTCTGCCATTAATCAGCGCAATCTTTGCGGTTGCAACCAGGGCATCGCTGTTATGAAGCTCTATGTACAAAATTGAACTTAGCTCCGATAATATATTACCCCGGCTTATATCAAAGCAAAAAGCTGATATCCAAATCTGCTCTCCGGCAATATATGAATCTCTGTCTGTAGTGAGATATACTCTTTCGATTACTTCCTTACCCTTGTCTGAAGAGACACCTGAAACAGGATGAAGTAAAAGAAGAAAACCTGCAATAAAAACTATAAAGTATCTGTTAAAATTTATCATATCTGCGGATAGATTTTAAATATTGGGTGATGGCCAGAACCATGGTTTAACTTTAGTGCCGTACAATCTGCAGTCTACACATCTTCTGGGGGCCCACATCACCTCATCAATATTACTTATTATATCATAACCTGTAATATACATGGTATAGGAGGGGATATTGTTTTGGCTGTCGATTGTAACAACCTCGCAATCTTTTGGCTCGGTGTATATTCCAATGTCTGATGCATATACAAATACCCTTTTCTTTGATACCGTAGCAGCACTGATATACCCTATAACAGTCTCGTTGGGATTGATTCTGTTGTGAATATTACCTCTTATCTCACTCGGTTGAGGGGAGAATATTCCTCCAATATTATCAGAATTCTTTTTAATATTATCCCAATATTGGTATGCATCCCTTGATAGTGCCATCTGCGTCAGTTCCATTGAGTAGAGATAGTTAACGCGTCGGTCGTTAGGGCCAAAAGTCACAAGGTCTTTACGATGAACTACATCCTGACTCAGATGAGCAGTACTTGCAATAAGGATAGAATTGGAAACGCCTTTAGACCAGCAGTTATATCTGTTCTGAGACCAGGGGATCTCAACAATTGTGTCATTGGCAGGAATGTATTCGAAAGTTGACCTGAAAAGAGATTGAAACTCCCAGTCCTCTGTATAACTCCATCTATAGTAGCGGGTAGAGTTTGTAGGGTCGTGAGAATTTACATAGAAGGTTACACTGGTTTTAAGTTCATCTGTAAAAAAACCTATAGTATCAATCTGTGGAGATTGAAGAACCGGTACGAGGTCCGACTCGTAAACAGTGGTTCCCAATACAACACATAACTTATATCTTTTTTCAGGATCTATCCCAGTTGTGTTTATCTGATATTCAACTCTGTCACCATCTTTGGTTTCGTAACCATTATATCTGGTACCTGTCTCACTCTCAACCCATACCTTTGCGCGGGATATATAGTCAACCTTATTCTCCTGATTAAGAGAGAGCGACCGGCTTACAATAACTCTTGTAATGTCATTTTGAATAATGTCTCCCTCAATAACAATCATATTATCTATGGAGGCAATCCCTTCCGGTTCAAAAGGAGTAATACAACAATTAATTATTATTAAAGTCAGTAGAGCTGCTATTCCTGAAATAATCCTTCTCATCACTTTTCCTGTCAGAATTTAATATTGTAGTTTATATAGGGGATTGGTGACCCGAAAATTGAAAGCTTATACCCCTGTATCCTTGTCCCCTCATTGGTATTGTAGTAGATAGAGAATGCATTTTTACGGCCTGTAAGGTTATAAACCCCGAATGTTATTGTACTATGAGTCCATAGAGTAAGATTATGACTTGGCTCTATGTTTACAGCAAAATCAACCCTGAAGTAATCCGGTATGCGGTATGCATTCCTATCGGAGTAATAGAGCCGAAATCCGTCACCATAATAATATTTGCTGATTGGAATAGTCACGGGTCTTCCTGTTGCGTAATCTACATTGACCGAAATGCTGAATCGTTGTGTAAACTTATAGTTACCTACCAACTTAATATCATGTGGCTTATCATATGGAGCAGAGTACCATTCACCCCGGTTAATATTATATATCTCCTTTTTGCCACTTTCGCGGAGTTGAGTTCGGGAATAGGTATATGCCAGCCATCCGTTTAGTTTTCCCATAGGTTTTTTTGCCAGCAGTTCAACTCCATATGCCCTTCCCTGTGTTGTAAGAACATCTCTTTCAATGAACTCATTCATGTTGAGCACTGCTCCGCTTTTGTAATCGAGGTAGTCATACATCTCTTTATAATAACCCTCCAGAGATAGTTCCACTTTGCGGCCAAACGAGTTGCTGTACAGCCCTGCAGCCGCCTGCCACCCCTTTTGAGGAGCTATGTTGGCATCACTAAGCTTCCATATATCGGTGGGAGATACAGAAGAGGTGTTTGAGAGCATATGTATATTTTGCCTCATTGTGTTGATACCTGCTTTAATTGAGAGATCGTCGTTGAATGAATATCTTGCCGAAATTCTGAATTCAGGACCGTGGTATGGTTTAATGAGCTTACCTTTCGATTTACTAACCTGTTCAATTATATTGGATTCACTCCTGTCCTGTGAGCCGTAAAGATAGTACTCTGCTGGGCCCAGAGCAGAGTAGAGGGTATACCTAAGCCCAAGATCAACAGACAGTGCATCGTAAATATTCCAGGTATCGCTAATATAAAGGGCAAGTTCGGCAGCATTTTCATCATTTAACCTTCTTGCGCTTACCAGTGACTCTTCTCCTACCGGTAACAACCTGCCGGGATTAAGATTATAGTACAAGGTATTTATTCCATAATTAATTGTGTGCTTTTCATCAACCAGCCAATTGAAGTTGGCTTTAATAAAAAGTTGTCTTATATCAAATTCCATACTATAGGCATTTACAACATTGCCTGTCTCCCTGGTTCTGTAGTTGTACTCATCGTATCCTGCACTTACTACAAGATTGTGCTTGTCGCTTATTATGTTGCGCCACTTAACAGAGTAGTTCATGTTGCTGTAGTTGTAGCTGGTATCGGGGTTAAATCTGAATCCGTCACCTGAATAATATCCATAAAGGTAGATTGAGTTTCTATTGTCAATTTTATGACTAACCCCGAATGTCAAATCACGGAATGAAGCTGTTCCTTCATTATAACCGCTCTCGGGAGGGAGAAGGCCCAGAATCCAGTTGGAGTAGGTTGTTCTGAAGCCGGCAATGAAATTTGTCCGGTCCTTGATAAGCGGACCCTCTATGTGAAATTTACCTGTTAAAAGACCTATCCCAGCCGAACCGGTAATTTTATTACTGTTCCCGTTTCTGCTGTTTATTTCAAGAACCGACGAGATTCTTCCTCCGTACTTTGCGGGAATAGTACTTTTATAAAGTTCTATATCACTTACAATATCAGGGTTGAATGCAGAGAACAGACCAAACAGGTGGGTGGGATTATATATTGTACCTTCATTGAAAAGAATAAGATTCTGGTCGGTAGCTCCGCCTCTTACATTAAAACCTCCTGAAGATTCGCCTACAGACTTCACCCCCGGAAGAGTTAATACAATTTTCATAACGTCTGCCTCTCCAAACGCAGCCGGAACATGTTTAATCCTGTCAATTCTCACTCTTTCGAGGCCCATCTGAGTACTCCTCATTTTTTGAGTGCTCTCGGCTGTCAAAACAATTCCTTTAAGAGGATAGACCTTATCTTTCAGTAATACATCAAGCTCCCCGTCTCCATATACCTCCAGCATAAGTCGGCTGTCCTCAAGTCCGTATCCTTTTAATACAAGATCGAGATTCCCTTTTGGCACCATAATCCTGTAAAATCCAAACTGATCGGTTGTGGTAACGGTATGAGGTCGTTCAACAATTACTGAGACTCCGGTTACGGGTTCTCCTGTATCACTATTGCGTACATAGCCCCTCACCAGCGACCTTGTACCGGTTGTGGGAGCATTCCTGTCTCCTATTCTGTAAATTTTACTCTCAGAGCGTGCAGTTACATCGTCAAATGTTACGCTTCTTATGTGGTCATCCGACCTTTTTTCATCCCGGTTAGTCTCAAAATAACCCTCCGGCAAAGATGTAAGAATACCAACACCCTTGAGCAAAAAAAGTGAGTTTCCAATTCTTGACAGTGAGTACCCCTCTTCTGTCAGAAACAGAGATAGCTGATTAAGGAAGTTTTCACGCGTTGCACTTAGCGAAACAGATAGTGTGTCGTCACCCTTTTCTACCCTGTAAAAAAGCTGAAGGCCTGTATTTTTCAATACCTCAATCCTTAGCGAATCAACTCCAATATTTTTCAGGTTAACTCTGTCAGAAGGTTGTGCTATTAATGAAATTGCGCTTATCAGGACGCATATAGTACTAATTATCAGATTCTTTTTCATCTTGTTACCGTCCCTTCATTTGATTCTATAAATTGCAAAACCATGGGATAGACATGATCTTTATTACTCTTTACATCCAGCGAGTTTTGTCTTACAAACTCTCTTATCCCCGATCTTTTACTTGAGTAATGTCTTATTAAATCGGCAAATCTTTTCACTCCTTTAACCTGCCCATCGATATCAATGAAGTAGTGTTCCGATAGTACAAAAGTCCTTTCAATCTTGGTGGCGCTTTGAGTCAGATGGTGAGCCACCTTCTCTAAATAGGTTTTTTTAATTTTTTTATACAACAAAACCGATTTGTTTTTATAAAGTACCTCATAATACCCCGGTGACATTCCCTTCAATACTCCTTCAGCTTCCCTGATGTTAAGAAATTCTCTCTCCCCCAGTGAAAAGTTATCAACCAGGTTTTTATTAAGAACAACATATCTTCCGTTATGAGGATTGTAAATATATAGTTCGTCCAGATGGCTGTTAAGATTCATAAGCAAATCTGAATATATCTTATTGTTGTATCTGAGAGTCCCTTTTTGAAACACTTCGTTATAAGCAAAATAGGTGCCTGTATGGATAAAGAGATAGGCAAGAGGAGATGTTCCCCTGAACAGAATTGCTTCCTCTGCTGCTTCATCTGAATATTTAAAATAATGCTGGTCAGGTTGTGCAGCGAGATATGATAGCTGCAAAAGTATAAGAATTAAAAAAAAGTATTTTTTAACCATAAACGGGTAAAATTTCTAATGATTTTTAAACGAAACAAATAATGTCAGACAGAATTTGAACGAAAAACGGTGTAAAGATAGTAAAGATTTAATTCGTTTCCGACATAAAATACACCCTTATAGAAAGATTGAGAAGTTTTTGGCAACCCTCCGGCAAGTTTTTATCTTTGTTTTTAATAGCACGGAGGAGAAGTTAGGAGAAGAGAGGAGAAAAAAAGATCCGGATAAAAAAAGAGAAGACAAAAACCTGAACCGATGAAAACAGAACATAACACTCAATACAAAGGTACCATTGATATGCCGGCTCTTAAAAAGATTGGCAGTGTTTTAGATATTTTTGAAAAATTGAATATCGGTTATAATATCTGGTATCACCCGCCCTTGCCAACAATAGAAAAGGCAATATCATTCTGGAAGGATATGCCGGGAACACACTGCAAGAATCTATTTTTCAGGAATCATAAAGGAGACAAACACTATATGGTTATTTTTGAATGCAGCAAGAATCTTGATATCCATTCTCTGGAAAAGATGCTCAAACAAGGCAAACTCTCTTTTGCATCGGAGAAGAGAATGTTAAAATATCTTGATGTATATCCCGGTTCTGTTACTCCTCTGGCACTTATAAACGACACTGGCAAACATGTTGTTCTCTTTATTGACAAGGAGCTTGCCGATGCAGATATGTTAAGCTTCCATCCGTGTGACAATCGTGCGAGTGTGGTTCTTAACCGTACCGATTTTTTCCGGTTTCTTGAACATTGTGGTAACAAATACTACCTGTTTTCGGAGTAAATGACTAACTACTTTTGTGTATCTAATTATATTTCAAGTGTTTATCTCTCAGTGGTTTTAACATTTATTCAAAACCACAGAGAGTTATATGGTTGTTAATCTGTGTGATACACAAAAGTAGTTCTTCATTAAGCTTCGCTTTTCCTCCTTCTCGTTCGGCAGTGGGGAGTAAACTCACCACTGCGCTCTCTTCGTGCGTCGGTTCTCCCACTTGACCAAGTGGTCGAGTAGGAAAAAATTAAAAAAGGGTGTCTGAAATATCAGACACCCTTGTAAAAGATGGCGGCTACCTACTCTCCCACTTGGTATAGCAGTACCATCGGC
>CAZPFI010000094.1:0-7679 GCA_964585795.1 uncultured Muribaculaceae bacterium
TTGCCAACCATAAATAACAACCAATCAAAGAGTTACCAAAAATCAAGGCGATGAATTTTTTTCACAGCCGAAGTTTTTGGCAAATCATAAGTAACCAGTGATTTAACTACTTGATTTTGGTGCTTACTCTTGCTTTACCTATCTTTTGCCAGTTGTAAAGCGCAGATATGTAGATAGTTGCCAAAAATCAAGGCGATGAAATTTTTTTCACAGCCAAAGATTTTGGCACATCATTAGTAACCAGTGTTTTAACTGCCTAATTTTTGAGTCATCTCTTGTTTTATTCGTTCTTGTCAGTCATAAACAGCAAGAAGTCAACGTGTTGCCAAAAATCAAGGCGATGAAATTTTTTTCACAGCCGAAGTTTTTGGCACATCATTAGTAGCCAGTGTTTTAACTGCCTAATTTTTGAGTCATCTCTTGCTTTGTTCGTTTTTGCCAGCCATAAATAACAACCAATCAAAGAGTTGCCAAAAATTAAGACGATGAAATTTTTTTGCATATCTTTGAGTTAGATAACAAGTATGATAGTTAAAAAAGCAGATGTTTACTGGAATTATGCTGCCACCTTTATGAGGATGGCTTCTGCAATTATCATACTTCCATTGATTCTTAGAATGTTATCAAGCGAGGAGGTAGGTCTTTGGAGTGTGATGATTGGGTTGAATGCAATGATATATATGCTGGACTTTGGCTTTTTTCAAACATTTTCCAGAGCTGTAACATATACATATTCCGGTGCAAAAACCCTGCAACGCGAGGGGGTCTCAACCGTTGACAATACAGGGGAAATATCATATAAACTTCTCAAGGATCTGTTGAGTGCAATGAGAAGTTACTACGGTGCAATGGCTATGATCTTTCTGGTTATTTTATTCACTGCAGGGATATGGTACATTGAGAGATTAATGGCAGATTTCCAGGGAGATACCATAATGGCACGATTTGCCTGGTTTATGTACGGAGCATTACTGTGTTATCAGTTTTTTACATACTATTACGATGCGGCTCTTGTGGGAAGAGGAATGATAAAAAGATCGCGACAGATAATAGTATTTTCACAGACGCTGCATATAATTGTCTCGGCAACCCTTCTTCTTTTGGGATACGGTATTATATCGATGGTAATTGGCCAGACTACCTCAACTGTAGTTAACAGGTTTCTTGCAAAGAGAGCTTTTTATGACAGTGACACAAGAAAAAGACTGGCGTTGGAAAAACCCGGAAACCCTTTTGAGATAATCAAAACTCTCTTTCATACCGCATATAAAACCGGGCTCGCAGGTTTAAGCTGGGTCTTTGCAAACAAAATGCTTACACTTATAGGACCTCTATATATACCACTCTCTGTAATGGCCTCTTACGGTGTAACCAAACAGATAACCGACCTTACTATTACATTATCATTGGTTTGGTTTGGCGCATACTATCCCAGATTAACGGGTCAACAGGTTAAGAGAAGCACTGCGGAGGTAAAGAGAATTTATATTAAAGCACAAATTATTGCTGTTGCTGTTTTTGTGGCCTCATCTGCTGCTGTATTGACAGCCGGAGCACCACTGCTTGAATTTATTGGTAGTTCAACTCCTTTATTAAGCAAATATCTCATTGCACTCCTCTTCTTTGCATCACTATTTGAAGCTCTCACTAGTCTGGCCACCTCTGTTTTGTTGAGTAAAAATGAGGTGCCGCACTACAGGGCACAAACAATTACAGCTCTCATTACTATGGCTTTATTGATTGTAAGTCTCAGATATTCCGGGGGAGGAGTAATAGTGCTTATTGCAGTACCGTTTACGGTACAGCTTGCCTATCAACACTGGAGGTGGGCTTTGAAATTGTGGAGAGAGCTGGATATTACTTTAGGGGATTACTTTACCGGAGTTAAAGCCGTTTATAAATCCATCCCAATTTTTGGCAACAATAAAGATGATAACTAAAACAATTATTGTTGCAACAATGATTACTGTTCTATTGGTCTTTTTTTTCATAACTGTAAAATATTTACGGGTTGACAGACCAAATCTAATAATTACCCTTTTTTAAAGGGTGACATAAGATGAATTGTTTATCACAAAAAGAATAAATACCTCTTTTGCTCAAATATTTCTTTTTTTAAATATAAGAGCGTAAAAATCCTGAAAGATAAGTATAGTTATAATATCTTATTTTCTAATGCTTTTTTGAGAATAATCTCTACATTTTTTGAGAGTGAGACTGCAGAAACTGTTGCTCCTGTGTAGCTGTCTGCTCCTGCCCGTTTTTTAAGTGCATTCTCAATAGTAAGACCGTTCCAGGTGTCAAAGTAGCTTTGTCTTTCCAGCCGGGTTATATATGATGCTGTCTCCCAATGGCTAAGAATGGTTACTTTTCTTATAATCTTTTGTTTGTCCATTATAATAATAACCGGAGTAGTATTGTGATATCCGATTATTTTGTCGGTAAATGGTTTACTGGAGAGAGTATAGCCAATTATACTCTTTTTTTCATCAACTATTCTAAACCACACATCGTTAATCTTTTCAACGGCAGATGCCTGGGGATAGATGGTTTTAATAACCTGCAGACCGGAAATCTCCTTTAAAACCGGAATCTCTTTTTTACCTTGAGCAGTTATAAATGTTGAGAATAGTATTAGAATAACTGCAGATACAATCTTTTTCATTTCAATTTTTGGTTCTTATAATAGTATAAAGAGAGCTGCCATCATCAGGCAGCTCTCTCTAAGTGACTAAGATCAAAGATTTTATTTATACTCTTTGATTGCTGCCTGAGCTGCTGCAAGACGCGCGATAGGAACTCTGAATGGTGAACAAGATACATAGTTCATGCCAATCTTATGACAAAACTCAACAGATTCTGGATCTCCTCCATGTTCTCCGCAAATACCTATCTTAAGTTTGGCATTTGTATTTCTACCTCCTTTAATCCCCATCTCTACCAGTTTACCAACGCTAGATTGGTCGAGAGTCTGGAACGGATCGGCTGGTATTATCTTCTTGTCCAGATAGTCTTTCATGAACGCACCAATGTCATCTCTTGAAAAACCAAATGTCATTTGAGTTAAATCGTTGGTTCCAAATGAGAAGAATTGAGCAGTTTTGGCCATTTCATCTGCAAGCATGGCAGCTCTTGGAATTTCGATCATAGTTCCGTAAAGGCAAGAGATCTTTACCTTGAATATTTTCTCAACCTCTGCAAGAACTCTATCGTAGATGGCTTTCTGATCATCAAGCTCTTTTACAGATACTGTTACCGGTATCATAATTTCGGGCTGCGGTTCAAGACCCTCCTGAATCAACTCTGCAGTTGCTTCAAAGATTGCCCTGAATTGTGTTTCGGAAATCTCTGGGTAGGTAACGCCAAGGCGAACTCCACGATGACCCATCATTGGGTTTACTTCGTGAAGAGTCTCACCCCTTTTCTTAACATCTTCAATTGAAATATCAAGTTCTTTTGCAAGCTCTGCCTGTTTCTCCGTTGTTTGAGGAACAAACTCGTGAAGAGGCGGATCTAAAAGACGGAAAGTAACAGGTTTGCCGTTCATAACCTTCATTGTTCCTTTTACTGCATCCTTAATGAATGGCTCCAGTTCTGAAAGAGCGTTAATTCTCTCCTCCTTTGTCTTAGATAATATCATTTTGCGCAGTTTTGAAAGCGGTTGCTCTGAATTGGCTCCGTAAAACATATGCTCTATACGGAAAAGCCCTATACCTTCTGCCCCAAAACCTATTGCATTCTGTGCATCTTCAGGAGTATCTGCATTGGTGCGTACGCCCAAAACCCTGTACTTGTCAACTATGGTCATATATTCGACAAACCTTGGGTTTTCCGATGCATCCATTGTGTCAATTGCAGAGTCATAGACAAACCCTTTGCTTCCGTTAAGACTGAATACATCACCCTCTTTATAGGTAACACCATTTACGGTGAGTGTCTTTTTGTGAAGATTAAGATGTAGCGCATCACAACCTACTATACAGCATTTACCCCAACCGCGGGCTACAAGTGCAGCGTGCGAGGTCATTCCTCCGCGTGCGGTAAGAAGACCGTCAGCAGCACGCATTCCCTCTACATCCTCCGGGTTAGTCTCTTCGCGTACAAGTATAACTTTTTTACCCTTTGCAGTCCAATCAACTGCATCCTCGGCTGTGAAAACTATCTGACCAACAGATCCGCCCGGACCTGCAGGAAGACCTTTGGCAATAACATTGGCTGCCTTTTCCGATTTTGGATCAAGTATGGGGTGTAAAAGTTCGTCCAGCTGAACAGGAGCAACCCTCATTACAGCGGTCTTCTCCTCTATCAGCCCTTCGTGAAGCATATCCATTGCCATATTAAGAGCAGCCAGACCTGTTCTCTTACCTACACGACACTGAAGCATCCATAATTTACCATCCTGAATGGTAAACTCTATATCCTGCATATCGCGAAAGTGTTTTTCGAGACTTCTCTGGATTGTATCCAGCTCTTTATATACAACAGGCATAGCAGTCTCAAGTGATGCCAGATGTTTGTTCTGATCGTTTTTGGTTGACTCATTCAGGGGGTTTGGTGTTCTGATACCTGCAACAACATCTTCTCCCTGTGCATTAACAAGCCACTCTCCGTAAAATTTGGCCTCTCCTGTTGCGGGATTTCTAGAAAATGCAACTCCGGTAGCTGAGTTATCGCCCATGTTACCGAATACCATTGCCTGAACATTAACTGCTGTTCCCCACTCGTCGGGAATGTTTTCTATTCTTCTGTACGATACAGCCCTTTTACCATTCCACGATTTAAAGACTGCTCCTATACCTCCCCAAAGTTGTTCAATTGCATTGTCGGGGAAAGGTTTGCCAAGAACATCAAGTACTCTTGCTTTAAAAGCATCGCAAAGCTCAATAAGATCTTCCGAAGTGAGATCTGTGTCGCTCTTGTAACCCTTTTTAGATTTAACTTCATGAAGCATTTTGTCGAGTTGTACACGGATTCCCTTTCCCTCTTCGGGATCTACGCCCTCTGCTTTCTCCATTACAACATCGGAGTACATCATGATCAGACGGCGGTATGCATCATAAACAAACCTTGGATTGCCTGTTTTCTTGATCAAACCGGGTATTGTATCAGAGCAAAGACCAATGTTAAGTACTGTCTCCATCATTCCGGGCATTGAACTTCTTGCACCTGAACGGCATGAAAGCAGAAGTGGATTCTCCTTATCTCCAAATTTCATATCCATAACAGACTCTACGCTTTTGAGAACATTCTCAACTTCGGCTTTGAGCGCCACGGGATACTGCATGTTGTTTTTGTAGAATTCCACACATGTTTCTGTCGTGATTGTAAAGCCTGCAGGGACAGGGATTCCCAGAGAACACATCTCTGCAAGGTTGGCTCCTTTGCCACCCAGAAGATTCTTCATTGAGCCGTCTCCATCGGCACTTTTGCCTCCGAAGAAGTAAACTCTTTTAATTTCTGACATATAAAAATTATTTACGGTTTATATTTCCTTAATATTAGGGGTGCAAATATAGTAAAAATTTATAATAGTTTCCCGGCCAGTTCCGACAGTTGGCTCCTCTCTCCCTTTGTGAGGTTTATGTGAGAGAAGATATCCTGCCCGTAAAGTTTTTCACCCAGGTGGGTAAGTCCGTTTGAGTGAATGTCCAGGTATGGTGAGTCTATCTGGTGAATATCACCGGTAAAAACCAGTTTTGTTCCCTCGCCTGCGCGTGTTATAATTGTTTTAACTTCGTGAGGAGTGAGGTTTTGTGCTTCGTCAATTATAACAAATGTATTGGAAAGACTGCGTCCTCTAATGTAGGCAAGAGGGGAGATAAGCAATTTTTCGTTCTTAAGCATCTCCTCAATGCGAACTGCCTCCCTGCTGGTTGGTTTGAAACATCTCTTTATTACTGCAAGATTATCGTATAATGGCAGCATATACGGACCAAGCTTCTCTTTAATGTCTCCGGGAAGAAAGCCCATCTCCTGATTCTTAAGAGGTATAACCGGCCTGGATAATAGTACCTGCTCGTAATTCTGTTCCTGTGCCATTGCAGCAGCAAGAGCAAGCAATGTCTTTCCTGTACCTGCTGTCCCGGTAAGAGATATGAGTTTAATATCGGGATTGAGTAGAGCATCAATTGCAAATGTCTGTTCGTCATTACGCGATTCAATACCGTAGGCCTTTTGCTTTCTTATTGCCGTAATTGTTTTTGTTTTGCTGTTGTATCTGGCCAAAACATGGCTCTGCTTATCCTTTCCAAAAATTTTGTAAAGTTGATTGGCAGGGACATTTTTTTGCTTCAGTTCACCTGCTGACACACCTTCGTTAAGGTAAAAGAGTCTCTGCATAATCTCTTCGGAGACATTCTCAAGGTGTATAACCTCTTTTTTGATATTCTCTATTCTCTCCTCCGTTATTTTGTCGGTAAGATAGTCCTGAGCCATTAATTGAAGTGCTTTTGCCTTCATTCTAAGGTTAATGTCCTTTGTAACAAGAACTACAGTCCGGTCCGGGTTTTTCTCTGTGAGCCACTCTGTTGTTGCAAGAATTCTGTGATCCTGGGTATCTTCAAAAAGCGATTCGGCCATTCTGTCACTAAACGGATGGCCAAGTTCGATTTTTATCATTCCTTTGTTTTTCCCAATTGGAACACCATTGTCAAAAAGCTGGTTATCTGTGATTTTATCCATCTCTCTGACAAATTCCCTTGCGTTGAAATTTAGTGTGTCATTGCCTTTCTTGAATTTATCAAGCTCTTCTATTACAGAGATCGGTATTACGATATCGTTCTCCTGAAAATTGTGGATTGCCCTGAAATCGTGTAGTATGACATTTGTATCCAGTACAAATATCTTGGGCATTTTTCTCTTTTTCATCTCAGTAAAATATTACAAAACTTATTTTTTAGAAAAGATTATATCGAACCATTGGCGTGCATTTTCGAACATTGATAACCATGGGGTAACCAGATCGTCTTTTCTATCGTGCGGATAGTACGCCCAATTGTGAGGATATAAGCACCTTTCAGGGTGAGGCATCATTGCAAGATGCCTTCCGTCACTGCTGCAAACTCCGGCAACAGAACCCATCGATCCGTTTGGATTTGCAGGGTAGTCCGGATAATTGTATGTAAGTGCAATCTTCGGTTTGCTGGTACTACCAGAAAAGAGGAATCTCCCCTCACCGTGGGCAACCCATATCCCGAGAGATGCTCCGTTTAGAGAGCTAAGCATCACAGAAGGAGATTGCGCTATTGTAACCCCCACAAAACCACTTTCAAATTTATGGCTTTGATTATGTCCCATCTTGAAAGCTGAAGTGCTATCATTCCGGTTTATCAGCCCCAATTCAGCCATTAACTGGCAGCCGTTGCAAACGCCAAGACTTAGTGTATCGTTACGATTGTAGAAGTTGTCCAGGGCTTCTGCAGCTTTTTTATTGTAGAGAAATGCTCCTGCCCAACCCTTTGCAGAGCCCAGAGTGTCGGCATTGGAGAAGCCCCCGGTGAACACAATAATATTTACATCCTTAAGATCTTCCCTGCCACTAACAAGATCGGTCATATGAACATCCTTAACTGCGAAACCGGCCAGATGCAGTGACCAGGCCATCTCTCTGTCTCCGTTGGAACCTTTCTCCCGTATTATAGCTGCAACATATTTTTTAGGATTACAGGCAGATTTGCCGT
>CAZPFI010000095.1:0-7439 GCA_964585795.1 uncultured Muribaculaceae bacterium
CTTTTTTACATCCATCTGAATGTAGATTATCCATTTACCCTTACGGGAGTGCTCTACTTCCCAAAAATAAAGGATAAGGTGGAGGTGTCGAGAAACAAGATACAACTCTATTGCAATCAGGTATATGTAACTGATTCGGTAGAAAATATTGTTCCCGATTTCCTCACTCTTCTGCACGGTGTAATAGACTCTCCGGATATTCCTCTTAATGTATCCCGAAGCTACCTGCAGTCGGACTCCAATGTTAAAAAGATCTCCAATCATATAACAAAGAAGGTTGGAGACCGTCTTGAAGATATATTCAAAAATGAGAGGGAGAAACTGGAAGAGAAGTGGGATAATCTTAAGTTATTCATCGAATACGGGATGCTCTCCGATGAGAAGTTCCACGAAAGAGCCGAGAAATTTTCCCTTCTTAAGAGTTGCGATAATAAGTATTTCAGCTACGAAGAGTACAGAAAGATGGTTGAGCCCAACCAGACAGACAAATACAAAAAGGTTGTTTACCTCTACACCACAAATATGGAGGAGCAGTACTCATACATTGAGAGTGCAAAAAACCGTGGTTATGATGTGCTTTTATTTGATTGTCAGCTTGATGCGCATTTTGTAAATCACCTGGAGGCCAAGCTGAAAGATACCTCTTTTGCTCGTGTCGATTCTGCTCATGTAGATAAGCTTATTCAAAAAGATGATATTTCTAAACCGGAGCTCAGTGAGGATGAACTCGAGGATATTTCAAATGTATTTGAGTCGGTTCTTCCTGCCGGGAATCACTACAATGTAACGGTTGAAAATTTATCTGAAAGCGACAACGCGGTTCTGGTAACTCAATCGGAGTTTATGAGAAGGTACAGGGAGATGTCTGCTCTTGGAGGGGGGATGAACTTCTATGGTTCGCTTCCTGAGTCATACGATATAATTGTAAACAACAACCATCCTTTAATTAAGCGTATTTTTACCGATAAAGATTCTCAGCTTAAAGAGAGCATACTGAATATTGCTACCAAAACTGAGGAGCCAAAGAGGAGACTCGATTCTCTTAATGAGAAGATTGGCAAGCTTAAGCCCGAGGAGGTTGAAACTGCCGATAAGGATGAGCGCGAGAGTCTGGAGAAGGAGCTTAAATTGATAAAAGAGGAGAGAAAGAGTCTTTTGTCGGGTTTTGGTAAAGAGAACGATCTTGTTAAGCAGGTTTGCGATCTGGCTCTTCTTTCCAACGGGATGCTTAAGGGTGAGGAATTAAGTAAATTTATTAAAAGAAGTTTCTCGCTTATCTCTTAAATTCATCGCCTTGATTTTTGGCAAAGAACAGAAAATCAGGCCATTAAACTGGCCGTATAAGTGTTTTTAGTTAATAATGACAATATTTATTAACTTCAATATGCTAGATATTAAGTAGTTGCCAAAAATCAAGGCGATGAATAGTGGCCAAACTCCTCTACCAGCCGGTAGAGCAGGTGGAGTTTTTCTGCTGGAACCTTTGGTGCGATAGAGCAGGCTGTGCTGAGTATGAATCCTTTGCCCGCTTTTCCGGTATTAATTATTTTAATTATATCCTCTCTGGTTTTATCGTCATCTGCATACAGCAGAGAGTAAACAGAGTCTATATTGCCCTTGATAAACATATCATCTCCAATTCTATCAAAGGCGTTTTTAAGGTCGACATTTCCCACTGGTTCCGGGTCGAGACACTCCAGGCCCGAAGCACCACTCTCTCTCATAAGTTCGAGACGGTCGTCTATATGTCCGCAGGTGTGTATATAGGAGTGTTTTCCATGCTTTTTAATCCTGCTTATTATCTCCTTTTCGTAAGGAAGCACAAACCTGGCATAGTGTTCGGGCGAGATGAATCCCATTCCTGCAAAAGGTGAGGAGATTTTAATTGCGTCTATGTCGTATGCGCACATCTTCTCTGCAAGATCCCCTACTCCTTTGGCAAATTTTGCAAGAACCTCTTCACACATCTCCGGATTCATAATCAACGATATGAGCCCCTCCTGATAACCCATCATATCTAAAAAGTAGTCGAAGGGAGAGGTTATCTCACCGTGCACCGAAAAGGTATCCCCGGCAAACTCACTTATATAATTGAATATGTCAAACGGGTGATCCTTGTCTATTTTAAAATAGAGATCCTGAGAGACGGGAATGTAGTCAATCACCGAAGGGACATCCTTTTGTGGATTAACAGCGTCAATCTCAATCTTTGGCAGTGGATTATTGTACTTTACCATAGGCAAATCTTCCCAGGAGTGAATCTCCACCCTGTCTTTGTATGTGAGCTCCTGCTTACCATCTGCCATCTGTTTTATTGACACTATTTGGTCTCTCCAGTTTGGGGAGTGTCCGTGAAGACTTACCAGTATTCCGTCAAAAAAGAATCTTTCACGCAACTCTACAAGGCCCAGTGCAAATAGTTTGGCGTCGTACCAAAACTCTGCAGGCGAAGGCTTAAGATATTGCATCATAGCTCCTATGCTAAACTGGCACATAAGTGGAACTCTGTCAGGTTTACGGAGAGCCATTGCAGTTTGAACCCTCTCCCTGGATGTCATTTTATTCATAGTATAAATTTTTGTCTGTAAAGACACTTCTCGTCGGGACACCCTTTACAGTTATATTCTTTTATTTTTATTCCCTCTCCCAATGCAACTGCACCGCTCACAGACTTAACCGGCTTCATAAGGCATGTGTCGGTGAGCTCAACTCCACAGGGCTTCTGCGGCAAAAAGGAGAAAAGTTCTCTTTGCCCTGCTGTGCTCCATCCGCAATATCCAGGACTGTAACGGTTTGAATATCCAACACCCTGATCCAATGCATATTCTTTTATTTTGTCATGTGCATAGCCGGCACTAAGCTCGGCAAACTCCGATGCTATTATATCAACCAGATAATACATTAAAGTATCTCCCCGGTATGTATCTGCTATTTCTTTATAACCTTCACCAAGAGTTGAGATAAAAATTGCTGTTTTATCTGCTTTTGCAAAGATTCTGTCAATTTTCTGCCCCATCTCCAGTTTAGCATCTATACTGTTATAGACCGCGAAGCCGTAATGTGAATTCAAATTGTTAAAAAGAGAGAGAATTTTATCTGTCTCCGCCTGGAAACCGGGGCCTGTTAACGCGAAAATATCATCTGTGGATATTCCAAGATTTTCCAATGGTATTGTTATAGATTGGAATCTCTTTATTGGTACAGGTGATCCCATATAGAGCCAAAATTTGTATGATAACCGCTTATAATAATCTCAGACCGGGGCAAAGACTCGGTGTAACTCTTTGTTTCCAAATGCTTGTTGCAGTAGTTGAAGGCGATGTTATTATTTTTTACTTTAAGGTATCCCCTGGCAGATTCACAATGCTTAAGCAAAACCTTAAGTCTCTTTACAGCATCATCCGGGATATAATCTTCTGTTATGTAAAATGTGACAGGGTTGAACAGACCATCTTTTACAATTTTGCTTTTACTCTCTATTTCACTCAAAACCTCATCAGGAACAGAAGAGTAGATTGTAGGACAGACCGATGCAAACGGGTTTATTAATTTAATCCAATTGAGTACCCGGTTAAAATTATAACTTTTAAGAATAACTTCATGTGATTCCAGTCTGCTGAGTTTATCGTATTTATTGACCAATACGGTATCTGCCAGTCTTATCTGGTTTCTCAGAGTCTTTATATGGGTAACCTCAAGATCGAAACGCGATGCATCAAGTATAAAAAAAGAGCCGCAGAATATAACCTTTCCGGTCAATTCATCTGAACAGAGAGTTGAAACTATCTTGTTGGTCTCCGATAAACCCGGGGCCTCCAGAAAAAGCAACTCAGGTGCCTCTTTATTTATAAACTCTGTAATTCCCTCTATAACATTTTCCGATATATTTGTACACGAGACCGAGCCTCTGTTAACCTCAAGCAAAGAGAAGTTGGGCTCTCTGTGCCTTGTAAAGCCCGAATCTGTACTTGCAAAAGGCAGTTCACATTGAATTACACCCACTTTCTGTTTCCCTGTAAAGTGAGCCGTGAGGAGTTTAAGCAGAGTTGTCTTTCCGCTGCCAATAAAACCGGTCACTACAAAAAGAGGTATTCCACTCATAACTACAGGCAATTGAGATATTCAACAGCACTTTGCGGATTTGGTGCATACAAATCTGCGCCAATTTTTTGGGCAAATTCGCTATTGAGAGGAGCTCCTCCAACCAATATCTTTTGTGAAGGGTAACTCTGTTTTATCTCTTTTACCGACCTTTCCATCGACTCCATTGTGGTTGTTAAAAGAGCTGACATACCAAGAACGGCATCCGGATTGCTCTCTATTGCATCAATAAAACTCTGTGTCTTAACATCAACGCCAAGATCTATAACCTTCCATCCCGA
This sequence comes from uncultured Muribaculaceae bacterium, assembly GCA_964585795.1. Taxonomy (GTDB): domain Bacteria; phylum Bacteroidota; class Bacteroidia; order Bacteroidales; family UBA932; genus Bact-08. The sequence continues at coordinate 4,383 of CAZPFI010000095.1, forward strand.
GCCCTCTATCATCATAGAGACAAGATTCTTTCCAATATCGTGCAGGTCGCCTGCAACTGTACCAATAATAAACACACCCTTCTGCTTAATCTCTCCCGAACTGAAGAATGGTTTGAGATGCACCATAGCACTATTCATTGCTTTGGCAGACATAAGCACCTGTGGGACAAACAGTTTTTTCTCTCTGAATAACTCTCCAATTATACCCATAGCCGGAATCATTGCAAGTGAGAGAATATCATTGGCTTTAATCCCTTTTTCCAGGGCTTCACGGGTCCATTCATCGGCACCCCACTCTCCCTTCATTTCGGGTGGATAGGGTGATTTGATGTCTATCTTGCCTTTCTGAATGCAGAGCGAGATTTTTTCAAGAAAATTATCCATATTATTGAGGTTTGTACAAAATTAACAAAAAAGCGGGGTATTACAGTTTTAAACGGGTAAAGATAAACTCCGGAGCAAGCCGGAGCAGCAGGGCCACAAAAAACCATCTTTTGGTGACATACACCACACCTTTTTTTCTTTTAATACCTCTTAATATCTGTTTCGAAGACTTATCAACCGGTGCAATCCAGAATGCACCATCGGCATTACCCATATCTGTATCTACAAATCCGGGCCTGATATCTGTAACAACAACTTTGTTCTGTGCTCCCATTGATTTCTGTCTTAGTGCCTCAAGATATCTTATTTGATATGATTTGGATGATGAGTACGAAGGGGACAAACCAAAGCCCCTTATTCCGGCTATTGAACTGATTGAGGCAATGCTCCCTCCGCCCCTCTTTTCCATATACCTGTAAGCCCAGTTAATTGCAGAAGTAAACCCCGCAACATTTGTTTTAACTGTCATCATTTCGGGATCGAGCTCCAGTTGAGGGTTCCTCTTTCCGGTACCGGAGCTGAGAATAAACAGCTCTACATTACCCAGCTCTTCTGCAAGAGTGTCAAGATGTTCCGCAACAGAGCTGTAATTATCCAGGTCGAAAGTTTTTGTTACATAACAGCCGGGCGAACTCTCTTTTATCTCATTTAAAAGGTGTTCTCTTCTGCCGGTAATACCCACTTTGTAGCCCTCTGAAACAAGCAATTCTGCTAAACCTCTGCCTATACCCGAAGTTGCTCCTACAATTATTGCACATTTGGTCATCATATATCCTTTATTAATTCTTCAATTGATTAACCAAAAATAGTTATTATCGGAATTTAATAAAATGATATTTTAGAAATTTACTACAAATCGCGGATCGATGCAATGGTCATCCAAATAACTGTTATTCTCCAGAGTCAGCAGATAGTTGGTTATTATCTGGTAGTTGAGAGATTCAAAATCCATCTCAATGGCACTGTTATCAAGGTCAAAATTTCCATTTAACATAGCTATCTGTTTTTATTGTTCAGTGCAAAAATAGAGACCTGTATTGTCAACTTTTGACACAGAAAAGAAATATCCGGGTTTTATCCTCAAAAAATTTCAACTATATTTATGGTCTTAACCTGAATAAATTATACCAATGAGTGAGAACAAAATTGTATGCAATACAACAGAGCAAGTATGTATTGTAACCATTAACAACCCCGACTCTTTAAACGCACTTAATTCTCAGATAATTGACCAGCTTAGCGAGGTGTTTGACCAGCTCAATTCCAATTCCGGGGTTAAATGCATAATAATAACCGGTGCCGGAAGAGCATTTGTTGCCGGTGCCGATATTTTGGAGATGTCCTCAATGGATGCAACAGAGGCAAGGGAGTTTGGAGTGAAAGGTGCAGGACTTTTCAGGAAAATAGAGAAATTATCCAAACCCGTGATTGCAGCTGTTAACGGATTTGCATTAGGCGGAGGGTGTGAACTGGCACTTGCCTGTGATATAAGAGTTGCTTCGGAGAAGGCGAAGTTTGGGCAGCCCGAAGTTTCGCTTGGAATAATTCCAGGGTTTTCCGGTACAGTCCGTCTTGCTAAAATTACCGGTATGGCAGTTGCCAAAGAGTTGATATATACCGGCAAAGTAATTGACGCAACAGAAGCCCTCAGGGTTGGACTGGTAAATGCTGTAGTGCCTGCCGAAGAGCTGATTAACGCTGCAACAGAGATGGCATTGAAGATATCGGCAAATGCTCCTGTTGCTGTTAAATTTGCCAAAGAGGCAATAAACAGTGCATACGATTGCGATACAGACCGTGCTATTGAGATTGAGAACAATCTTTTTGGATTGTGTTTCTCAACAGAAGATCAGAAAGAGGGAATGAAGGCCTTTATGGAGAAGAGAAAGCCAGATTTTAAAAACCAATAAAGAATAACTAACAAAACTTAATATTAATCCTATGAAAATTTGCGTAATTGGTACAGGAACAATGGGAAGCGGCATAGTGCTGGCATTTGCCCAGGCCGGTTTCAAAGTGGTTATGAAGGGAATCTCCGAAGGAGAGTTACAGTGGGGTCACAACAATATCTTCCGTAATCTGTCGAAACAGGTGGAGAAGGGCAAGATGACACCCGAAACCAAAGATGAAATTATGTCCAACATAACCGAAACCATTGAGTATGAGCAGTGCTCCGATGCAGATATAGTTATCGAAGCTATACTCGAAGATATGAAGATTAAAAAAGAGGTGTTTGCAGAGCTGGACAAAATTTGCAAACCCCACACAATCTTTGCCTCAAACACCTCATCTCTTTCGGTAACCGAAATTGCTGCGTCAACAAAGAGGCCCGACAGGGTTATAGGCATGCACTTCTTCAACCCTGCACCTGTTATGAAACTGGTTGAGATTATTAAAGGTCAGGTAACTTCACAGGAGGTACACGATACAGTAAGCGAACTTGCAGTTAAAATAGGTAAAACCCCTGTAAGCGTCAATGAAGCACCGGGTTTTGTGGTTAACAGAATACTCATTCCGCTGGTTAACGAGGCTGTTGGGATTCTTGCAGACGGAGTTGCCTCCAAAGAGCAGATTGACGAAGCTATGAAGATGGGAGCCAACCACCCTATGGGTCCGCTGGCTCTTGGCGATCTTATTGGTCTTGATGTATGTCTTGCAATAATGGAGGTGCTT
>CAZPFI010000096.1:0-5699 GCA_964585795.1 uncultured Muribaculaceae bacterium
GATGTTGTTGAAAATAGTTTTACAGGAACAGCTGCTAATTGTTTCAAGAGAACTGATGTTAAATGCTTTAAAGGAGTTACTGTAAAAATATTAACAGAAGCTGTAGTAATATGTTTCAACGGAGCTGTTTTAAAATGTTTTGAAAGAGATGCAGCAAAATGTTTCAATGGGGATGCTGTAAAAAGTTTCACAGGAGCTGGTGTTGCAGGGAGGTGGCGCGATTGAAACACAAAATCAGGAGTGAGTCTTAAATTAATAAAAGTCCTTTGAAGGTACCAGGGTTTAATGTAATTCTTCATCTTAATCGAGTGAAGAGAGAATTCTGTCCAATGATAAAAAATCGGAGATGAGTACCTGTCTTGCTTTGCTTCCCTCCTGAGGCCCAACAATTCCTGCTGCTTCAAGCTGGTCCATTATGCGGCCTGCTCTGTTATATCCCAGGTTCATCCTCCTCTGAATAAGCGACGTGGAGCCCTGCTGATACTGAACCACAAGTTTTGCCGCTTCGTCAAAGAGCTTATCTCTTTTACCCAGGTCAATCTCACCGGCCATTGAAACATCTCCCTCCTCACCTGTATATTCAGGCAAATAGTGTGCCGTAGGATAACCCTGCTGACTTGATATGAATTCGGTAATCCTCTCCACCTCTGTGGTGTCAATGTAGGCACACTGCACACGGGTAAGCTCTCCTCCAACAGAGATAAGCATATCTCCACGGCCCACAAGTTGATTGGCACCGGTTGACTCCAGTATTGTCCGGGAGTCGATGTTGGAGATAACCCTGAAAGCAATCCGGGCAGGGAAGTTTGCCTTAATAAGCCCGGTAATGATATTTGTGGTTGGCCTTTGGGTTGCAATAACCAGGTGTATTCCTATTGCCCTGGCAAGCTGGGCCAGACGCACAATTGGCTCCTCAATCTCACGGCCGGCAGTCATAAGAAGATCGGCAAATTCGTCAATAACAACCACAATAAAGTTCATGTACCTGTGACCTTTGAGAGGGTTGAGACGGCGTGAGAGAAACTTTTCGTTATACTCCTTAACTGTTCTTACATGTGCCAGTTTAAGGAGGTCGTACCTGGAGTCCATCTCAATTGTCAGAGATTTGAGTGTATTTACAACCTTTTGTGTGTCAGTAATAATTGCATCCTCGCTGTCGGGTAGTTTTGCAAGGAAGTGCTTCTCAATTTTTGAGTATAGAGAGAGCTCAACCTTTTTTGGGTCTATAAGCACAAACTTAAGTTCCGATGGGTGCTTTGTGTAGATAAGCGATGTAATTATTGCATTAAGCCCTACAGACTTCCCCTGTCCGGTTGCCCCGGCTACCAGCAGGTGAGGCATCTTTGCGAGGTCGAAAGTCATTGCCTCGTTAGATATTGTGCGACCTATTACAATAGGCAGCTCGTAATTTGCGTTCCTGAACTTAGGATCGTCCAGAACAGATTTCATAGGAACAATGCTGGGCTTGTCATTAGCAACCTCAATACCTACCGCATTGGTTCCCGGAATGGGAGCAATAATTCTCACTCCCCTCGCTGCAAGGGAGAGAGCAATATCATCCTCCAGACGCTTAATCTGCGAAATTCTCACACCTGCACTTGGCACTATCTCATAAAGAGTGACAGTTGGCCCGGTGCGGGCAAAGATGCGGTCGACTGAGATTTTATAGTCGTTGAGAGTCTTGACAATCTTCCTGTTGTTCTTCTCCAGTTCGTCAGTAGGAACTTTGTAAATTTTATTCTTGTAGTCATCCAGCAGACTCAGCGGCGGCATTGTATAGTGAGAGAGGTCGAGACGCGGATCGAAAAGTGAGTCCAGAGAGCCCTCCGGAATATCCTTAAGAAAATCATTCTCATTCTGCGGCTCTATCTCAAATTCAACCTCATTACCATTAATCTCCTCAACCTTAACAATTGTACCACTCTGCGGCACACTCTCCGGTTGCTCAATAACACCCATCTCTGTAAGTGGAATCTTCTGATGTCCATTGCCCCGGCTAAAATCCTCATCTATAATCAGCACATCACCGGTTGAGATTGCACTTCCATTCCCGGCATTATCCTTCACCCCGGTAACGGCACCTCCACCCACTGCAACCTCACCACCTGCTGCATTCTCATTTCCGGCTGCACTCTCTTCTGCCTCTCTCTGCTTGCTCCTCCTACCCGAAATGGCAAATATTGCACCATTGAACCACACCACAAATCTGTAGCTGATAAACACCAGCCAGCTGACAAAAAGAATTCCGATTGCTGCTCCTGCCCCTATAGTTCCAAGCATTGCAATAAGCCACCGGTTAACGAAATAGCCATAAGATCCACCCGCCCCGCTTCCAAACCAATCCTCAAAATTGGTAAAACTGAAGATGTATGAGAAGGCAAGTGATAGTATTACAGCACCATATACTGAAAGCAGAAAATGGCGCAAAAGTTTTATTTTCTTTATTTTAAGAGAGTAAATTGATACCGCTGCAAAGAAAAAGGGAATAATAAATGAACCCAGCCCAAAGAGTTTGGCAAACAGCAGGTTTGCCCAGAAGAACCCAAGTTTTCCGGCACCGTTTTCAACAGGAACTATGGCACTCCACACATCAGGTCTGGAGAGAAGAGACTGATCCTGAGCCCAGGTAAAGAGGTAAGAGATAAGTGCAACAAAGGTATATACCGATAATGCAGCAAAGAAGAGACCGTTAATAAGCCTAAATGCCTCCAACCCTTTTGGAGGGGGAGCAGTTTCAGCAACACTCTTTTTTCTTGCAGCCATATTACTCTGTTACTTATTAAGGATTTAAATTTTAATGATTTACTTTACCTTGTAATTAAACTGGTTTAGTCTGTATTATTTCTTAACTGAATTTACTCTGCTTTGAGTTGTTTATTGATTCACTCTGTTTTGAAACCTTTTTTGATTCACTCTGCTTTATAACCTTTTTTGATTCACTCTGCTTGAAACCTTATTGATTCACTCTGTTTTGAAACCTTTTTTGATTCACTCTGCTTGAAACCTTATTGATTCACTCTGCTTGAAACCTGTCTTTACCTCAACCTCTCAATTTTGGCTCCAAGCGCGTTAAGGCGTCCGTCAATGTTCTGGTAACCGCGGTCTATCTGCTCGATGTTCTCAATTATGCTTGTGCCTTTTGCGCTCATTGCAGCAATAAGAAGAGCAATTCCGGCACGGATATCGGGCGATGACATACGGGTACCCCTTAGGCAGAACTCACGGTTATGGCCAATAATTGTTGCGCGGTGAGGGTCGCAAAGGATAATCTGAGCACCCATATCAATAAGCTTGTCAACAAAAAAGAGGCGGCTTTCGAACATCTTCTGGTGGATGAGAACCGAACCTTTGGCCTGAGTTGCCACCACAAGAAATACAGAGAGCAGATCGGGGGTGAGACCCGGCCATGGAGCATCGGCAATTGTCATAATAGAGCCGTCTAAAAAGCTCTCTATCTGATAGTGTTCGTGAGAGGGTATATATATGTCGTTCCCTCTGCGTTGAATTGTTATTCCAAGCCGGCGGAACTGGTCGGGAATGATGCCAAGCTGGTCGTATGCGGTCTCTTTTATAGTAATCTCACTGGCGGTCATTGCGGCAAGGCCTATAAAACTGCCTATCTCCACCATGTCGGGCAGCACTTTGTGTTCTGTTCCGCCCAAGCTATCAACACCTTCTATGGTTAGGAGGTTAGAGCCGATGCCTGTAATTTTTGCGCCCATTCTGTTAAGCATCTTACAAAGCTGCTGCAGATAGGGTTCACATGCAGCGTTGTAAATTGTGGTGGTACCTTTAGCCAGGGCCGCCGCCATCACTATGTTTGCGGTTCCTGTAACCGAGGCTTCGTCCAGAAGCATATAGCTTCCCTTAAGCCCCTTTGGGGCTGTAAGTTCAAAAAATGAGGAGCCACTCTGGTAGTTGAGAGTTGCGCCCAGCTTCTCCATTCCAATCAGGTGGGTGTCGAGGCGGCGGCGGCCAATCTTGTCTCCACCCGGTTTTGGCATGTAAGCAAATCCAAATCTTGAGAGAAGTGGCCCGGCAAGCATCACCGACCCGCGGAGTGCCGCAGACATGCTGCAAAACTCCTGGGAGCGTATAAAATCAAGGTTTAAATTGGCGGCTTTAAAGGTGTATGAGTGAGAGATGCAACCACTGTTTGAACCGGCAGAACCAGAAGAACCATCAGTAGACAACTGCTCAACCTCAACGCCCAAACGCCGTAGTAAATCTATCAGCTTAATAACATCCAGTATATCCGGAACATTATGCACTACCACCTTTTCGCCGGTAAGCAGCACAGCGGAGAGTATCTGCAGGGCCTCGTTCTTGGCTCCCTGCGGAGTAAGCTCCCCCTTAAGACGGTAACCACCCTCAACCTTAAATACAGCCATTATTTCCTTTTATTTATTTTCTTCTTGTTTCCACGGAACTGACCTCCTCTGTGATCCTGCCTGTGAGAGCTGTGCGAGCCCTGTGGCGATTGTGCCGGAGCATAATGCACCGTAGAGAGGTGAAAACCTTCAGGAGCAGAGAGTTTTCCGCCCGAGAGGGTTACAATATCTTTAAATATTGTCTCTTCTGTAACCGAGTCTTTATTCCATATAAGATATTGCTGTCTCATATAGTTTGCAAGCACCATAACCATATTCTGACGCAGTTCGTCATCGGGCCTGTCTGCAATCATATCAATCATATTCTGGATATTTCTTCCATAGTGAGCTGCTTTAAGCGGAGATTTGTCCAAAGGGATGGGATTTGGTTTGGTTGAGAATGTCTCCTGTGTGGGAGTTGGGTACGGAGAGTCTATGTCAATATCAAAATCGGAGATAATGTGAACATGATCCCAAAGTTTGTGTTTAAAGTCGTTTATGTCTCTAAGCTGGGGATTGAGGATACCCATAACCCCCACAACTGCCCTAATCTGTTCGTTCCTCTTCTCCTTATCCGGAATACTGACAACATATTCAATCATCTTCTGAACATGCCTTCCATATTCGGGCATTATCAGCTTCTTCCTCTGAGTATTATAATCCATCTGACTTCTGTTTTTTGCTAATGTTTAACAAAGATACATAAATTTTGGCACCCAACTCTTTAAGATAAAGTTTGGCAAATTTGGTACCCACCTCAATTACCTTGCCATCAAGCTTCTCAAACGGCCCGCAAACAATGTCAACCTCATCTCCGCACGAAACAATCTCCCTCTCAGCAGCCACCACCAGAAACTCCTTAATAGCATCAATCTCAAGCTCTCTCACCACGGCGGGCCTCCCCAGATAAAACACTATCCTCGCAACTCCGTAAACCAGCAGCAACTCCCTCAGTTTTGGTTCACTGCACCTGACAAACACATAGGAGTTAAAAAGAGGTATCTCTACCAGTTTCATTCTGTCACTCCAGCGTCTTTTAACCCTGTGAAGCGGTAGAAATGTCTCCATACCCATCTGTCTCAGACGCTCCTCCACCCTTTTCTCTGCCCTTGCCGTGGTGTAGAGTACATACCATAAATGGGCACTCTTTTTATTTTGGCTCTCTCTCTGCAGGGCATCAGCTTTTTCTCCCCTCTCCAAATTCATCTTTTTTCACTTTTAATGTGACAAATATAACCAAAAAACAGATAAATAACCGGGCCAAAATGTTATCTTTGCTGCTGTTGATAATCATTAATAATCAAATGATAATCATTAATAATCAAATGA
>CAZPFI010000096.1:5799-7434 GCA_964585795.1 uncultured Muribaculaceae bacterium
TGATAATCATTAATAATCAAATGATAATCATTAATAATCAAATGACAATCGTTAATAATTAAACTGTAAGATATGTATAACCGGCTTATTGAAAAGAGTACCAGTCTGGCTGTTGTGGGGCTGGGGTATGTTGGGTTGCCTTTGGCATTGGAATTTGCAAAGCATTTTCATGTTATTGGTTTTGACATTAACGAAAACAACCTCAAAATGCTGCGTAACGGTCAAGACCCAAGCGAAGAGCTTGGCCCTGACTCTTTCCGCAACCGCGATATTCTCTTCACCTCCAATCTTGAAGATCTTAGCCGGGCAACCTTTTATGTAGTTGCTGTTCCCACTCCCATAGACAAATACAACACTCCCGACCTCTCTCCCCTCCTCTCTGCAACTCTCTCTGTTGCAAAGGTTCTAAAAAAGGGCGACTATGTGGTTTATGAATCTACTGTTTACCCTGGCTGTACCCAGGAGGAGTGCGTCCCCTTGCTGGAAGAGGTGTCGGGTCTGAAATACATTATAGATTTTAAAGTTGGTTATTCGCCCGAGAGAATCAATCCGGGAGACACCGAACACTCTTTACAAAAGACAGTTAAAATAGTATCTGCATGCGACGAGGAGTCTTTGGAAGAGGTAGCCCGCATATACGAGATGGTTGTTGAAGCGGGAATCCACAAAGCCCCTGAGATACGGGTTGCCGAGGCGGCCAAGATTATCGAAAACACACAGCGAGATGTTAATATTGCCCTGATGAATGAACTCTCCATTCTCTTCAACAGAATGGGTATTAATACCTTCGATGTAATTAACGCGGCTGCCACCAAATGGAATTTTGTTCCTTATACTCCCGGGCTTGTTGGCGGACACTGCATTGGAGTTGACCCCTACTACATGGTTCACAAGGCGGCAGAACTAAAATACCACCCGCAAATGATTGCCTCCGGCCGTTTTGTGAACGACTCAATGGGTGGCTACATTGCAAAACAGACAATAAAAAAACTACTCGAAGGCGATCTACCTCCGGGAAAAACACGCATCCTTATAATGGGCATTACCTACAAAGAGAATGTCTCCGACATCAGAAACTCAAAAGTGGTTGATATTTATCACGAATTGCTAAGCTACAAAGTGAGTGTAGATGTTGTCGACCCCAAAGCCGACCCCAACTATGTAGAGCACGAATACGGCATCAAGCTCACCAACGCCCCCCACGGCAAGTACCACGCCGTAATTGTGGCCGTACCCCACAACGAATACCGTGAAATGAAAGAGGAGGACTTCCGCCAACTGCTTCTGCCAAAAGGCCTGGTTGTTGACATCCGCGGCATCTTCCGTGAAAAAACCAAAGAGTTCAACTACTGGTCTCTGTAAAATTCATCGCCTTAGGTGGAAATTCTTCGCCTTGGGTGGAAATTCATCGCCTTGTGTGGAAATTCATCGCCTTAGGTGGAAATTCATCGCCTTGTGTGGAAATTCATCGCCTTAGGTGGAAATTCAACTACCTGGGTGGATAACTAAGGCCCCGGGTGGAAATTCATCGCCTTGGGTGGAAATTCATCGCCTTGATTTTTGGTATGTTCTTGTTTATAAAGCACTTAACCTGTTCAAAATTAAGAGACTCATCAAATACATAGCAGTTATCTC
>CAZPFI010000097.1:0-7428 GCA_964585795.1 uncultured Muribaculaceae bacterium
TCTGAGCCGGAATTAAAATTACCTCTCCCTTTTTTATTGTTTCTGCAGAATTTACACTCTTTATACTTGCAGCTCCTTCGGCACAGAAGTAGATAATAAAGCTTTGAAACAGATGGCTTTCCCTCTGATAAATGTTATCAATAATCAAGCGTTTTACCCCAAAATGAGGATTGTCGCAAAAGCCGTTATTAAAAATCAAAGTTTTTGGGTCAATCTTATTGTAATTTATACAGTCAATTGCCAGATCTATATGCATATCCCTTGCTGTAAGAGGATTATGCTCTCTACCCCAATCGTAAACCCTGTATGTCACATCTGATACCTGTTGTATCTCAGCTACAATAAGACCTCCTGTAGCTGCGTGTAAAGTGCCGGGTTTTATGTATATCATATCTCCCTTTTGAGGTTTTATCACATTTAGTGCCTCTAAAATATTGTCACTCCGACACCTCTCATAAAATTCACCTGCACTAAGCTCTCGGTTAAGACCCAGATAGACACAAGCTTCTGGTTGTGCTTCAAGAACATACCAGCATTCTGCTTTTCCGTAACAGTCGTGTCTCTCCAATGCAGTTGTGTCGTCTGGATGAATCTGCAGAGAGAGACTCTCCCTTATATCAAGAATCTTAATTAACAGAGGAAATTCATTGCCATACCTGTCGTAAACGCTATCTCCTACCAGATCTCCGAGATATGTCTCCACCAGTTCATTGATATCGTTACCTTCAAGGAAACCGTTGACAACTAAAGAAATGTCATCCTGCAATCCGCTCAGCTCCCAGCTTTCACCAATAAGACTTCCGGTGTGTTGAGTTTTGCCAAACTTCTCCCTTATGTTTTGTCCGCCCCAAACTCTCTCTTTAAGTATTGGACTGAATTTCAGAGGATATAGTTTTGTCATAATAGCTATTCATAATATAAAGGACTCCAATAACAAAGATTAAAGCCAGAAAATAAACATAATAATAAAAAGAACCCGGAATAAGATCAAAAAAGCCGGTGTCAGCGGGTAATTCAGGAAACAGAATTGTAACAAAATAGGAGAATGCATTATTTATAAAATGAATAAATATTACGCTCCATAAAGATTTTGTCCGATAATAGATCCAACCCATAAGTAAGCCCAAAATAAATGCGGGTAATGCCTGCCATGGATTAAGGTGCATAACACCAAACATAACAGATGACCATAAAATGGCTTTTATTGGTGTTGTATGGTGCAGTAGTCCCTTTAATATAATACCTCTGCAAAACAGCTCTTCCAGAATTGGAGCAAATACTACAATCGCAAGGAATCCGCTTATTTTGTTTGATTGAACCTGACTAAGCAACTCCTTCATAAACGAAGGAACCTCCATCCATGAGTAAATAGGTTCTGTTACAATATTAAATGCAAAAACCAGCGGTAAAATCAGAGCAAAAGTCAGAGGCGCACCAATGGAGCCAAAACCGGGTTCTTCGTCAGAAGCAGCTGTCAGTTCACTAGCTCTCTTTTGTGAAATCCCTCTTTTATACGAGTTATTGTATATAATTACAAGAAAAACAGGGATAAAGATAACCGGATAGGTTATCAACTCTCCCCACCCGCGAAATCCAGGGAAAAACGCTGTAACTGTCAGGTTAAGTGCCACAGCAAGTAGCGACCCGCCAATAGCCAAAACAGCTGTCAATAACCAGCTTTCGGCCAGATTGGGCAGGTATGAGGTTAGTCTTTTATACATCCGGTGTTTATATGATATTAAATAGTGAGATTTTTGAACAGAGGCGTTGGATAGACACCTTTCTTAACCAGAGATTCAATCTTCTGTGATACTTTTTCACGATCTTCCTTATAGGTTATACCGAACCATTTATCTGGTGTTGTCAACACCTTACAGGTTGCATACCCATCCTGAATAAGTTGGTTAACAATAAAAGGTATATAAAACTCTGCCTTTATATTCTGGCCGTTCTCTATGAGAAAAAGCTGAAACAGCCGGTTGCCCTCACGGTAAAGATCGGGAGTAAAGCCCCACATATTCATTGAAGAGAGTGAACCGGACTCTATTTTAACACTCTCTCCCATGCTGTTTACTCCTGTTATGATATTACCGGTCATGGATATATTATGATGCTCCTCAACCGATGTAAGGTTACACTTGTTATCAACCGTACAGATGCCTCTGGATACAGGACCTGACTCTGATAGCGTGTTATTGGTGCAAAAACCAACCATTGCGTAATCTCCTTCACTATCCTGGCATAAGCTCAAAAATTCAAATAAAACTTTAAATGAGTTGATTCCGTAGTAGTCATCTGCATTAATAACACCAAAAGGTGAATCAATTTTTTCGGCACCGGTAAGCACGGCGTGACCTGTCCCCCATGGTTTCTCGCGGTTTAAAGGAGGCATAAACCCATTCAGCAGTTTATCGGGTTCCTGTTCTACAAACTGAAACTCTGCAATATTACCGTACTTAGACAAAATGTTTTTTTCAAAATCCTCTCGGAAGAAGCTCCTGATAACAAATACTATTTTTTTAAATCCTGCTTTAACAGCGTCATAAACCGAGTAGTCCATAATAGTTTCTCCGCTGGGACCAACTCCGTCCAATTGTTTAAGACCTCCGTATCTGCTGCCCATTCCGGCAGCCAGTATCAGTAATGCAGGGTTATTTGTTCTCATCAAAAATTATTAAACTTGTTACACAAAATTATTATTAATTTTGTAAAAAATTGAATATTTGAAGGTAAAACGCCTGTGGACCGCTCTGTTGGACTCCCGGTTTATAAGAATAATCCGGAATAAGTATCTTATTGCCACACTCTTTTTTATTGTCTGGGTTACATTCTTTGACTCTGGCAGTTTGACCGACTGGGCAAGGGTGCTGCTTAATATAAGCAAACAGGAGGCACAGAAGAGATATTACATTGAGGAGATAAAATCAATTGAAGAGAAGCTTAACGAACTTAGCTCAAACAGAGATTCTCTCGAAAAATTTGCCAGAGAACACTATTTTTTCAAAGAGGACGACGAGGACATCTTTATTGTGGAGCAGAGTGCCAGATAAGCTCTCTCAGATCATTTGAATTGTAAGTGGGATTACTTTCACATGGAGCGTTGTTATAGTTGTAGTAAAACTGATCTATCCCGAATATCATAGCACCCTCGATATCATTTACAATATCATCACCTACCATAAGTGCTTCGTTTTTGTTGCCTTGAATAGCATTAAGTGCTCGTTTGAAAATGATTGGAGATGGCTTGTGAACCCCCTGTTCTTCCGAAATAAGAATTGCGTCAAAAAAAGAACCAATTCCGGAATACTCTATTTTTTTGTACTGGACCTCTTTAAATCCGTTAGAAACTATAGCCATCTTTATTCCAAGGGAACGCAGGCGGCTAAGAACTTCAAAGGCATAAGGCATAAGAATTTGTTGATATGGCATCTGCTCAAGATATCTTTCACCCATATTATAAGCCAGCTCCCTGTCATCAATGTCAAACTCTTTGAGGGTAAGATAAAATCGTTGTGTCCGTAAAATCTCTTTTGATAGTCTGCCGCTCTCATAATCAGCCCATAAACGGTGATTTATGGTATTATATGCAGAGTGAAACAGATCTTTATCCACAGAGGATAAATTATAATAGACCAGAAGCTGATAAATATTATTCCTTGCGTTTGAATCAAAATCCCAAAGAGTCCGGTCAAGATCGAAAAGAAGATAGCGGTAACTCTTTTTTAGCATCATTTAATGTAATAATCAATCATTTTGTTAATAGCATTTGTACATACCGGACAGAAACCATCTGCATTATTGCTTTTCATACGGCACTCCAGAAATGGCCTGAAAATTCCTTTTGACATGTAACCTCCACCTTCAAACAGACCTGTTACACCTTTATATTCCTCTCTATTGGGTGTTGGTAACGGCGTCCCTTCCACAATCATCTCTCTCCATTTGGAATCAAAATCAACCAAAGTTGTCAGATTGGGTTCCCATGGCTCTCTATTGAGGTTGTAGAACTCTTCATATGCCACATCGGATGTATAATACTCATCACCCAGCCCTGCCATGCTATGCCCCAGTTCGTGGACAAAAACTGCAGCAGCAGAGGGGTGATCAGCCATACTTAATCCGTAGTAGTTGTAAATACCTCCTCCACCGTAAATTTCTGTATTAACAATTACATATATTGCATCGAAATGAGAGCCGGAGGCTGCTGATGCTACTATTTTAAAATCGGGAGCAGTAAGGTAACGGTCAATCCTGAATGTATAGAAGTTGGATGACAGGGCTGTATTTTTCCAGATTCCCTTATGTGGAATGTCTGTTCCAGATTCTTTTGAAACAGATTTTGTTGCCCATATGTTAAAATCGGCTTTTCTTGATTTATATGGCTCTATGTCAAAAAGATAACCGGCAAAACGATTGGCGTCTTTTATAAATTTATCCATTTCGGAAGCAGTGTAGCCTTCGGCAAGGAAAAGCAGGTCGAGCTTAACAGATGGATCTCCGTTATACAGAATGGTATCGGTTATAAATCTGTTCTGCAATTCGTCTGAGATAAGTTTGTCATAAGGATCAACAGCGAATTTTTCCATAACTGTAAAATCTCCGGATTGAGTGTCTCTCTCGAAGAAGACCACAGTAACTCTATCTTTGGGAAACGGCATCCAGAATGAGCTGGTGAAAGAGCGTTTAATCTCCTTTGCTTCGGAAATTGTCCTCCACTCCTGAAAAAGAGTATTAAACCCTTTGGAGAAGATTAGCTGATTATCTGCGCTATAAACGCAAAATTTATACTCCCCGTAGTTGAAAGGATCAATCAGATTAACTCTTGACCCACTCCAGTGAGCTTCTTTGTGCATACCATCCAAGTATACAGATTGAGTCTCTGCATCTCCCGCAAAAACTACATCAATTCTTAATCTTTCGTTAGTAAAATTCCTGCCGTAATCGTCTGCTGCATTTAAATTTATATATGCATTAACAGTAAAAAAAAGGAGTAATAATTTTCTTAACATAATATACTGCTTAATATTTGTACTACAACCCCGTATAGTTTCCTGGACTAATTCTTCTCATCTCCTCTTTTATCTCTTCAGATACATTCAAAGAGGTTATAAATTGCATAATTGAATCTTTTGTTATTATGTTGTTTGTACGGGTTAGCTCTCTTAAAGTTTCGTATGGGTTAGGATATCCCTCTCTGCGAAGTATGGTCTGTAACGCTTCCGCAACCACACTCCAGTTATTTTCCAAATCCTTATCCAGTGCAGGTTTGTTGAGAATAAGTTTATCAACTCCTTTTAAAACCGATTTAAGAGCAATTATTGTATGGGCTATTGGGACTCCAATATTGCGTAGCACAGTTGAGTCTGTAAGGTCTCTTTGAAGGCGCGATACGGGGAGCTTTGAAGAGAGATGCTCAAAAAAAGCATTTGCTATACCCAGATTCCCCTCAGCATTTTCAAAGTCAATAGGATTAACTTTATGTGGCATGGCTGACGAACCTACTTCTCCTGCTTTAATTTTTTGTCTAAAGTATTCCATTGATATATAGTTCCATACATCTCTGCAAAAATCAATTAATATATTGTTTATTCGTTTTAGATTGTCAAAAAGGGCTGCTGTGTAGTCGTAGTGTTCTATCTGTGTTGTAGGATAGGAGCGTTTTAGTCCCAGTGTGTTTTCAGTAAAATCTCTGGCAAAACTGTTCCAGTCAATATTTGGGTAGGCAATAAGGTGAGCATTCATATTCCCAGTAGCACCACCGAATTTGGCAGCATGAGGGATAGATTCCAGAGTGGATAACTGCTCTTTGAGTCTAACCGAGAAAACTGCTATCTCCTTTCCCAGCCGGGTAGGAGAAGCCGGTTGTCCATGTGTGCGGGCAAGCATCGTAACATCTTTCCACTCCCTGGCCAACCGGTCAAGAGCTTCTAACAGCAGATTAAGTTGAGGTGTGTAGCAATTGTCAATACCCTCAGAAAGAGATAATGGTACTGCTGTATTGTTTATGTCCTGAGAAGTAAGACCGAAATGGATAAACTCCTGATAATCTTCCAGCCCTTCTGACTTAAACCTGCTCTTTATAAAATACTCTACTGCTTTAACATCGTGATTGGTAATTTTCTCGATACCTTTGATTTCCATGGCATCTTCTTGTGAGAACGATTTGTATATCTCTCTGAGTTTGTTAAAAACTGTTTCATCTACCCCTTTAAGTTGAGGTAAAGGTATTTTACACAGAGAAATAAAGTACTCTATTTCTACATACACCCTGTATTTGATAAGTGCAAACTCCGAGAAGTACCCGGCAAGCTCTTCAACCTGTTGGCGATATCTCCCGTCTACAGGAGAGATGGCGGTAAGTTGTGAAAAATGCATTTTGTAATTTATTTGTTTCTGGTTATAGCATCATAAATTGTCAATACCTCCCGGGCCTCTTTAACATCATGAGCCCGGATAATATGCGCGCCATTAAGCAGTGCATAAAGGTGCAGGGCAGATGTTGCCGGCAGGCACTGTTCGGGAGTGGTTTCAAGAGTGCGATATATCATACTCTTTCTGGAAATGCCCACAACAATGGGATAGTGAATTCCACTTTGACTGCTGAAGCTGAATGATTGCAAAGAGTTAAGCAGCCGGTAGTTTTGGTCGGGTGTTTTTGCAAATCCAAAACCGGGATCAATAGCTATTTCGTATAAACCAATATCGGTAGCTTTTCTGATAAAATTTTTAAAATAGTCTCTTACATCCTCAACAACATTGCTGTAGTCACACATCTGTTGCATATTTTGGGGTGTTCCTTTTTTATGCATTGCAATGTATGGCAACTGCAGTTTTGCGGCCATTTTAAGCATATTCCGGTCATCTTCTCCCGCAGATATGTCGTTTATAATAAAATCTCCTACAAAGTCAAATGCCCTCTCCACTATGGACGATCTGAAGGTGTCAATTGAGATGACAGATGATGGAAAAACACGCAGAACTTTTTTAAGTGCAGGTTTTAGTAACTCCCACTCCTCATCTTCCGAAACCGGAGTAGAGCCGGGACGGGTAGAGCATGCACCTATATCGATTATATCTGCACCCTGTTCAATCATAAGAGCAAACCTCTTCTCAAAATCGATTTCGGATAAAGAGATACTGCCGCTATAAAAAGAATCGGGACTTAAATTGATAATACCCATTATCTGTGGAACGGCTTTCAGCAACATCTGATACTACCTTTTTTGTTATAATTTGTCTAACTTTACACCGGATGACAAATATACGATAATTATGTTATTGGTACTAGAAGGCCTGGACGGAGCAGGTAAGTCGACACAGATTTCTCTATTAAAGAGCCACTATGAAGAGAGAGGGGAGAATGTAAAAATTTTACATTTTCCAAGATTCGAAGCTCCTGTATTCGGAGATCTGATAGCAAGGTTTCTG
>CAZPFI010000098.1:0-6977 GCA_964585795.1 uncultured Muribaculaceae bacterium
TAATAACGCTTTTGGTATAGGGCAAAATCTGCCTGCACAGGGCTCTCCCATATCTCTCGATGCAATTGAGCAGATGTCAATAAGCATTACTCCTTATGATGTTCGTCAGAGTGGTTTCCTTGGTGCTGCCATCAATGCGGTAACACGCTCGGGTAGCAATGAGATAGAGGCATCTGTATATACATACTACAACAATGATAGTTTCATCGGTAAAAAGGTTGGAAACACAACACTCACCTTAAGTGAGTCTAAAAACCACACTTACGGATTCAGAGTTGGAGCACCTATCATCAAGAATAAACTGTTCCTGTTCTTAAATGCAGAGAAAGAGGATGTAACTGCTCCCGGACCTTCACGGTTGGCTGCCACTCCTGCTGCTCCGTTTACTGATGGTTCAAATAATATAGCCCGCCCAAAAGCATCTGTGTTGGATGCTATCAGTGACTATCTTAACACAAATCATGGTTACGATCCGGGTGCTTACCAGGGATACTCATCTCAGAGCCCGGGCTTTAAATTTTTGGCACGCCTCGACTGGCTTATCAATGATAACCACAAGTTTAATATCCGCTACAGCAACACCAAAAAGAAAAGTCCAAATGCACCTTCTACATCTACCAGCGGTCTGGGAGTTAACAACTTTGCATCAACCAACAGAACTCATGTAAATTCAATGTATTTCCAGAATGCGCGTTACTATCAGGAGACCAACTTCTCCTCTGTAGCAGGAGAGTTAAACTCAAGAATGTTGGATGGCAAACTTAACAATACCCTCAGAGTCTCCTATTCGCACCAGTATGAGCCACGCTCAACAGAGGGTGGGGAGTTCCCGTTTGTGGACATAGTTGTTGACGGGAAAATATACACATCTTTTGGAACAGAGTTGTTCTCTTATGGTAACCTGAGAGATGTTAAGACTTGGAATGTAACCGACGAACTCTCTTTCAGCATAGGAAAACACAATATTCTTGCCGGTGCACAGTTTGAGACTAACTACACTCAGAACGGGTTCCAAAGATTTGGTGCAGGTTATTTTACCTATATGTTCAGTGATGAGGCAGCTTTAAACACAGCCCTATCAAACAAGACTCTCTTTAACAATCCTTACCAGTTTGCAATTACTCACTCTATGAGGGACGATTTTGCACAGGCCTTCCCTTCATTTACATTTAACCAGCTATCTCTCTATCTGCAGGATGAGTACAGCTTCAGCAATAACTTCAAAGTTCTTGCAGGTGTAAGACTCGAGTTTCCTATGTTCCCGGAACTTAATGTTTTCAGCGAGCAGGTTGCAAACACTGTTCTTGAAGAGAGAAACGGTAACGGAGGTATTTATAATACAAATCAACTGCCAAGCACCAAAGTTATGTTCTCTCCAAGAGTCGGTTTTAACTGGGATCTTAAAGGTGACAGATCTTTGGTACTTCGTGGTGGTTCGGGTTTATATACAGGAAGAATTCCGTTTGTATGGATAGTCGCTCAGGCCGGAGATGCAGGGGTGCTACAGAAGACCTACACTGCAGTTAGCGGAGGCTCTGCTGTTGTTCCTACATTTAATGCAGACCGTCTTAATCTTCTTGGACAGATTTATCCAAACGGTATTACAGGATCTGCAGCAAATATTACATCTGTTACCCTTATGGACAGAAACCTGAGAATGCCTCAGACATGGAAATCATCACTTGCTCTTGATGTGAAACTACCGTGGAATATATTTGGTTCGATAGAGGGAGTTTATAACAGAGATGTTAATCCTGTAACTATAAGAAATATAGGTTTGAAAGATCCGGTTTCCAGCAGAATTCCTTTCTATTACGATAACAGGATGTACTACGGAGTTAACTATAACAGCACTTTGAGAAATGCATACTTGCTTCACAATGCAGATGTTTACGGTAACTACTACTCTATTACTGCTAAACTTGAGCAGAACAATATTCGCGGAATTTCGTGGATGCTCGCCTACAGCTACAGTAATGCCAAGAGCTTAACCGACGGATGGGGAGACCAGGTATTCTCTGCATACCAAAGTGCAGCAACAGTTAACGGAATGAACGGCCAGGAGCTTGGATATGCTGGTTATGTTATGCCTCACCGCGTTATAGGAACTATGAGTTATAAGATTAACTACCTTAAGCACTTTGCAACATCATTCGGTCTCTTCTACGAAGGTGGTCCTCAGGGAAGAGCATCGTACACTTTTACTACTAACATTGTTGGTGACGGATCTGCAGCAAATCTTATATATGTTCCTGAGAGAGAAGATGAGCTAACTTTCAGTGCATACAACTATACTAACGCGGCAGGTCAATCAGTCTCTTACACAGCAGAACAACAGAGAGCCGATTTCTGGAACTTTATCAGCAACGACCCTTATCTTAATTCAAGAAAAGGAAAATATGCCGAAAGAAATGGTGCTATCTACCCTTGGGAGCACAAGTTTGACATAAAGATAAACCAGGACTTCATGATTGATGTTAAGGGGAAGAAAAACACTTTGCAGGTGGGTCTTGATATCCTTAATGTGGGCAATTTGTTGAATAAAAATTGGGGTTACTCATACGGGGTTAACACAAGCAATTTACTCCTGCTTTCTTCAAATCCTTTCAGACAGAACAGCTCTGCTCAGCCGGTTTACAGATTCCAGAGAAATGGTACTGAGGTGTTGACTAAACCTTTCAGAGAGAACATAGGTACCTCTTCTACTTACTACATGCAGTTAAGCATAAGATATATCTTTAACTAAAATTGTAAGAAACATTATATTGAGGCCGGCTGTACTTTGTTGCAGCCGGCTTTTTTTGTGCCGCTTTTTTTACTAAATTTGTTTAATGTGGCGTAAAGAGAGATAGGAGGCAGAGTGAGGGAGCGTATGAAATTGAGAGGGGAGAGAGGTAAAGAGGCAGAGATGCTGGCTTTGGAGTACCTTGCCGGCAAGGGTTTTTTGCTGATTGAAAGAAACTGGCGGGTGGGGCATAAAGAGATAGATCTTATTATGAAAAGCACAAGAAATGACCCTTTAGATGAGGTGCTTCACATAATAGAGGTAAGATCTTTATCGGAACCTTTTTTACTGATGCCCAGTGAAAGCGTGACCAGGAAAAAGCAGAAATTGGTTATTTCAGCGGCTTCGGGCTATGTACGAAAATACAAAATTGAATGCTGTACCCAATTTGACATTGTTTCAGTAATTTTTAAAGGGAATGGAGAGTATCTTATCGATTACATTCCCGATGCATTTGCACCACAATGGTAATATTAAATTAATGATAATGGCAGAAAATCACTATTGCATTATAATGGCAGGCGGTCTGGGCAGCAGGTTCTGGCCTGTTAGCAGAAATTCAAAACCAAAGCAGTTTCTTGACATTCTGGGTACCGGAAAAACCTTTATCAGACAGACATACGATAGGTTTGCCAGAATAATGCCAAAAGAGAACATACTTATTGTAACCTCCGAGGCGTATAAAGACCTGGTAAGGAGCGAAATCCCTGAAATTTTGCCGGATCAGCTGCTTTTAGAGCCATATAGAAGAAACACTGCACCCTGTATGTCATACGGCACATACAAATTACTGGCTAAAAATCCAAATGCAACTGTTGTTGTCACACCGTCCGACCACTTCATCCATAACGATGACCTGTTTCTGGAGACAATTATTAACGCTCTTGAATACGCTTCCAAAAACGATGTATTGATTACTTTAGGCATAAAGCCCAACAGACCGGAGACTGCTTACGGTTACATTCAGGCCAATAAAAGCAATTTCTTTAATATAAACGGCAATGTGGCATATAATGTTAAGACCTTTACAGAAAAACCAAATGCGCAGCTTGCAGAGGTATTTGTAAACAGCGGAGAGTTTTTATGGAACTCCGGGATATTTATCTGGAATTTGAAAACCATAATTGGGGAGATAGAGTCGCATCAACCCGAAATTGCTGCTCTTTTTGGAGATGGCTCAGATAAATACTATACAGTGGATGAAAAAAGGTTTATAAACAAGGTCTATGAAGAGTGCAAAAGCATATCAATTGATTACGGCATAATGGAGATGACTGAAAAAGCCGTAGTCTATCCTGCCTCTTTCGGGTGGTCGGATATAGGTACATGGGAGTCGCTCTATTCGCAACTGCCAAAACAGAATATGGAGAACATTGTAAAAACCGGAAAGGTGATGCTGCGGGATGTATCAAAATGTATAGTTGTATCAGAGGAGGAAGATAAACTCATTGTGGCGGCCGGGCTAGAAAATTATATGATTATCAACACAAAGGATGTTATTTTGATTTGCCCAAGAGATGAGTCGGTCTATAAAAGTATAATGACCGATCTCCCTTTGAGTAATCTGGGAGAGTATCAGTAATAAATAGTTTATGACACATAAATTGATTGACATAGATGTAAGTTCCGAGATTGGGAACCTTGAGGCGGTGCTTATACATACACCCGGGCCTGAGGTTGAGAACATGACTCCAAGAAATGCACAAAGAGCATTATACAGTGATATTCTTAACTTGTCAATTGCTCAGAAAGAGTATGAACAGATGTCAGGAGTTCTTGATAAGGTATCCAAAACCTATCAGATTGCAGACCTTCTAAAGGATCTGCTTACACATCACGAAGAGAGAGAGGCACTTATCGGTAAAATATGCGTTAGCGAAGGAGTAACCGACTATTTTGAGTATCTGATGGATCTCTCAGCCGGGGAGCTTACAAGGATTCTTATCGAGGGGCTTCCTGCCAGAATAAATACCCTTACCGCATATCTGAAAGATGATTACTATGCTCTTCAGCCACTTTACAACTTTTATTTCACCAGAGACGCCTCAGCATCAATAGGCAATAGGGTGCTGGTATGCAAAATGGCAAGTAAGGTAAGGATGAGGGAGTCGCTGATTTGTGAGGCAATTTTCCGCAACAAAAGGTTTTTTAACTGTGAGGTGATAAATGCACACGACTTTCAGCCGGGGAATGCTGATATTTTCATGGAGGGTGGTGATGTATTGGTGGCCAGGGAGGACATACTGCTGGTGGGTAATGGATCACGTACCAGTAGTCAGGGCATTGATATGTTGATTAACAGGATTTGCCGCTCCGGATGTACAGGTAAGAAACATGTAATTGTACAGCAACTGCCCGAATCACCGGAATCATTTATCCACCTGGATATGGTATTTACACTGTTGGATGTTGACAAGGCCATGGTGTTTGAACCTCTCATTCTTAATGAGAATCAGTATCAAACTGTTCATATGATAATTGAGGGCGGGAAAGTATCAAAAATACGCTCTGTTAATAATATTCCATCTGTGTTAAAACGGCTGGGAATGGAGGTTGAACCAATTATTTGCGGTGGTGTGGCAGATGAGTGGAACCAGGAGCGTGAGCAGTGGCACAGCGGAGCAAATTTCTTTGCATTTGCACCCGGTAAGGTTATCTCTTATGCAAGGAATATTCACACTCTAAATGAGCTGGATAAAGCAGGGTTCGAAATCATAAGTGCGTGGGATGTTATCTCCGGGAAAAAGGATATAAGCAAATGTAAGCAGTGTGTGGTTACAATTGAAGGTTCGGAGCTGCCAAGGGGCGGAGGAGGAGCCAGGTGCATGACAATGCCTTTGAAGAGAGGTGCGGTAAATTGGGGATAAAAAAGAATTATTACCTTTGCCAGTCGCGTTGTTATAATTTTTCATTTGATGAAGGAGAGAATAGAAAAGCTGATGCAGGAGCTTACAGAGCTTACTGCTCAAAAAGAGTCTGAAGTTGAAGAGATAAGGATACGCCTGTTAGGGAAAAAAGGGGAGATAACACGGCTTTTTGACGAGTTTCGGGGAGTATTGCCGGAACAGAAGAGAGAGCTTGGTCAGGTGCTGAATACTCTTAAGGTAGCAGCTGCTCAAAAGATTGAGCAGTTACGCCAAAAGGTTGAGCAGGGCGGAGGGCAGCTTTCTGGTGAAAATGATTTAACAATGCCGGGTGATATATTTGAGATTGGCGCCAGACACCCGATATCTGTTACCAGAGATGAAATTGTCTCCATTTTTCATAAGTTTGGATATACAGTTGCAGAGGGTCCCGAAATAGAGGACGACTGGCATGTCTTTGGCGCACTCAACTTCCCTCCAGAGCACCCTGCAAGAGATATGCAGGATACCTTTTTTATAACAAATGATGAAAACCCTGTTCTATTGCGCACACACACCAGTTCGGTACAGGTGAGGGCAATGGAAAAGATGCCTCTGCCAATACGAATAGTCTGCCCCGGCAGAGTATTCCGGAATGAAGCAATCTCTGCCCGGGCTCACTGTATCTTCCATCAGGTAGAGGGGCTATATATTGACAAAAAGGTCTCTTTTGCCGATCTTAAACAGGCCGTTTTACTCTTTGCAAGGGAGATGTTTGGAGAGGAGACACAGATAAGGTTGCGTCCTTCATATTTTCCTTTTACCGAACCAAGTGCCGAGGTTGATGTAAGTTGCAATATTTGCAAAGGTGAAGGGTGTAACATCTGCAAGGGAACAGGATGGCTTGAAATTATGGGTTGTGGTATGGTGCACCCCAATGTTTTGGAAGCAAATAAAATAGACAGTAAAACATATACAGGTTTTGCTTTTGGTATGGGGATTGAGCGCATTGCAATGCTCAAGTGGCAGGTTAAAGATTTAAGACACTACTTCGAAAATGATATTCGTTTCTTAAAGGAATTCAGCACAGTAATTTGATTTTTACACTTGCTGCAATTTAAATTCGTTGGTGCTTGTTTAAATCTTGGTGCTTGTTTAAAGTTCTTGGTTCCGGGTTGCCTTTCTGTACTTGTTTAAATTTTTTGGTGCTGGGTTGCTTTTCTGTACTTGTTTAAAGTTCTTGGTTCCGGGTTGCCTTTCTGTACTTGTTTAAAGTTCTTGGTTCCGGGTTGCTTTTCTGTACTTGTTTAAAGTTCTTGGTTCCGGGTTGCTTTTCTGTACTTGTTTAA
>CAZPFI010000098.1:7077-7177 GCA_964585795.1 uncultured Muribaculaceae bacterium
ATTTTTTGGTGCTTGTGAAATTTTTATTACTTTTGCTGTCCCGAATGCGGAAATAGCTCAGTTGGTAGAGCATAACCTTGCCAAGGTTAGGGTCGCGAGT
>CAZPFI010000099.1:0-7061 GCA_964585795.1 uncultured Muribaculaceae bacterium
ATTGATGGTTCTTGTACAGATCTGATATCTGTCTGCCGGTCTCTCATCATTTCGGTTATTGAATCCTCTGAGAATTTTCTTTTCGCGTTCGAGGGTGAATATTGGATAGAAATCACTGTTTGTGCTACCATAGTACCTTACCTCTCTCACACTCCTTTCAAAGATATCAGCTGTCATAGCCCTGCTCTCCTCTGTGTTCATTGTGGTGAGAATACTGTCCTCTGCAAAGAAGAACAGAAGATTAACACCTCCCAGGGCATCAAACCTTGTAAGCTCTCCTTCTGTAAAATAGGCAATCATATCGGTCCCTTTTATCTGATTATAGTGAAGAGAATCTTCACGGGAGATGACAAAAGCGTTTGATGAAAACTCTACCCTTTTCAGCTTTTTATTATCAATTATTATATGAATACTGTCTGCAGTGAACTGATTCTGCTCCTGCCAAAGTACAGGCCTGTTATAAAGGCGTATAATTGAATCAATGGTGTTGAACATTAAAGAATCGGAGCGTCCCTGGATATTACTTCTGTAAAACCGTACATGTTTGTTTGCATACAGAAATCTTATAAGCGTACTGTCAATTGGAGTGATTGTACTATCAACCGGAGTGATTGTGCTGTCAATAGCGGTAAAGGTGCTGTCGGGTAATGGCAATAAACTTTCTGACTCTGCAAATGTTCTCGAAAACGGTGCTGGACGGATACTGAGAGTGTCTTTTACAGATAACGAATCTTGTAACGATTTGTCAAATCCGGCAACTTTACCTGTGGAATCAGGCATTTGGTAAGAAGTTGAGTCGGGAAGTGTAGATTTTAGTGTATCTACAAAAGAATAGGGAAGCTTTCCCGGCAACCTGCCGAGCGATCTGTTCTCATTCGACTGATTATTATTTGATTGACTGTTGTCTGTTTGGCCCTCTTTCGACTTGTCGTCTTTTTTATGATACATCTCCTTGATAGGGTCCTTACGGCTCTGCTCATACCTTTTATTGGAAGATTCTACGGTGGAAGAGTCTATAAGATACATTGGAAGGGCTTTGTACCTTATTGTATCAGCTGCAAAAAAGAGTGTGTCGGCAACACCGTCCTCTACAGAGTAGAGAGCAACTGACGGGTTATTGTATAGCAGGGCACTTATCGGATCTCCGTTGTATTGTGCATAATCGGACATAATTATAACGGACTGAACAGTATCCAGTATCTGTACATTATGGTGAAGGTCGGCCTGTTCAATCAATCTGTCATAGAAAATTTTATCTGCCCATATCTCATTGTTTTCACTCAATATGTAAGCATTTTTTTCAAAATAGTATCTCTCGTTCGCCCGGTCGTACCAGCCACCTCCGGCACTAAGGAAACTCTCATCCTGCCAGATGGTAACATTACCCGGGAATTCGATTCTCTCCTCTGATGCATAATAGGTTAGAGAGTCGGCAATCAAAATTAGAGAATCGGATTTCATCTCCACTCTCTCAAGGAACCTGAATCTCTCGATTTTGGCCTCATAGAAACCATAAAGACTCTCAATGACATTGCTATCCTTGTCCAACATACTGCCACCCTTGAAAAAGTGTGCTATACTGTCTTTAGTATTGTAATTAAGATTAAATGTTCTGAGACAATTGCTGTCCTTATCTGTCAGTTCAACAATATGCCCTCTTACTTTAGCAAGCGAACTGTCTGCAATATAATGAATTCGGTTGCCGGATAAAACCGTTTTGTTTTGAATTAGCTTAACATTACCTATTGCATCAACAACATTTTTATTAACATCCCAAATGGCAGTGTCACAAATTAGCAGGGTATTATTATGAAGAAACTGAGCAGGCCCTGTAATCCTCCGTACAACACCGTTAGGGGTTGTGTAGGTCTCTGCTGTGCTGGCTTTTATTAATCTTACATACCTGTCATCCTGTGCTGTGTTACGGCCCGAAAGGTTCAGTGCACAAAGTGAAAGAATGATGGTATATAGAATTAACTTTGGTCTCATCTGAGCCACCCGTCTTTGATAAATGGACAATAATGAAACATAGGATCTATTCTTATAAAGGTAGTCCTCCTTTTTTTGTTGATAAATGCCTCAATTGTCTCTTCGGCAACTTTATTCTGGGCCTCCTCGAGCAGGACACTGAAATCGTCCTTGAAAGTGGCTACATGAGAGGGTATTATCTTCTCAAGCTTGATTATTTTATATACAGTGTTTCCGCTTCTGCCGGTGTTTTCAACTGTCTCAAACGGTTCGGATATCTCTCCCTCTTTAAGGTCTTTGATTATGTTGTAATCCTCCGGTCTTAACTTATCTATGTCGAAATAAGCCGAACCGGATAATTCATGTGCAACCAGACCTCCGTTAATGTAAGACTTTACATCCTGCGAGTACCTCATGGCAGCTCTCTCGAATGTTATGCTGTCATTTATAATGAGTGTTCTTATGCTGTCCAGTTTATTGAATGCTTTTGCCCGGTCTTTGCTTGTAAAAGTAGGTTTTAGAAGGATGTGTCTTGCATTGAACATATCTCCCTCTTTCTTTATCATTTGTATGAGGTGGAAGCCATACTCTGTTTCAACAATTTGAGAAACCTGACCCTCTCTGAGCGACATAGCTGCATCTGCAAACTCTGCAACATAAACCGATTTGGATGCAAGCCCCAGCTCTCCGCCTCTTGGTGCATTACTCTTGTCATGAGAATATATGGTTGCAAGAGTGCTGAAGCGCTCTCCCTTCATTATTCTGTCACGGAATTCGAGCAGTTGCTCTTTTACTGCAAAGACTGCTTCCTCTTTGTCGGGGTACAGAACTATGTGTCTGAATTTATATTGGGTAGACACTATTGGAAGAGAATCCTTTGGAGTATTTCTGTAGAACCTCTCCACATCGGAAGGGCTAAGCTCCGGTGCTTTGGATACAACAGTCCTCTTCATCTCATGAGTGAGAAACTGTTCGGTTAATGCCTCTCTCCACTCGTCCCTGAGACGGAACATGGGTTTTTTAAAGTACTCTTCAGTGGCCCTCTCTCCGCCAAGCTGGGTAAGGACATCGGACAATCTCCTGTTTAACTCTGCTTCTACATTTTCGTAGCTTATCTGAAGACTGTCCAATCTGGCCTGTGTAAGAAAGAGTTTATGTGTCAACATATTCTCCAACACTTCACACCTGATGTTTCTATCGGAAGTAACCCCCTGCAACATCATCATCTGAACCTCCGCCTCCAAAGCAGAGAGCTGAATCATGTCATTTCCAACAATTGCAATTGTCTTGTCAATAAGACCCTGTTGGTACTGCTGGGCATTAGCAGCTGTTAAAGAGAGCAGAGTTATAACTGCTGCTGCCATATAATTCGGAAATCTATTTTTCATCGGAAGGGGTATCTTTTATTTTTAGTTTAATTGTATTCTTTTCTAGTGCCTCCTTAATCAAATCCTGTTCCAGTTGTGAAATAAGCTCCTGTTTTCTTCTGCTTATTATTATCTCCTTTATCCGGGGCAAATAATACTCAAAAGGGGGATTGTTGTTGGGAGCAATCCTCTCGGAGAAGTAGGCGAAATATGTAAATTGAGAATCGTATGTCTCTATATGAGAAGAAGTTTTAAGAATCTCTTCACAACTGTAAAGGTCTATAGGCAGCTCACGGGCTACAACTGCAAGATCTACCCATTTGTTATCGTAGTTGTTATACCTGTCGGCAGAGTTGTAAATAATTCGTTCCAACTCATCAATATCTTCCAGAGATTGCGAACGGTACATTGCTCTTATTCTTGCCAGATTTGGCGAACCGGATGCAATCTTTATAACTCTTGCCTTAACAATGGAGTTGTTTACAGTGAAGTTGTCAACATTCATGTCGTAATACCTTCTTGCCTCCGCATCGGTAACATTGGTATCCAGGCGCTGATCGATATATAGCTTCTCATACCTGTAAACAAGTAATGAGTTGCGGTAATCTTCAAGCTCTTTTGTAACATCCTTATCGGCTTTTGTGAGCTGGCTCTCCGCCTTGTTTAAAAGCAGGTATTTCAATGCCCAGGAGTTGACATACTGCCTCACCATCATTATACTGTCGCTGTAAGATGTTCCGGGGGGAATCAAATTTTTGATATCGTTAACATATAGATACCGGTCTCCCACCTGTGCTACCACATCCTCTTTTAATCTAAACTCCAGGAACTTGCAGGAGCTTAACGACAATAATAAAAAAATGGCTGCAGCTAATCGTCTCATCTATCTTGTGTAATTTGGTGATTCTCTGGTGATTGTTACATCGTGAGGGTGATTTTCCACCACTCCGGCAGATGTAATTCTTATAAACTGAGCGCCTCTTAACGCCTCAATATCTTTTGCGCCACAGTAACCCATCCCCGCACGGAGACCTCCTACCAGCTGGTACACAACTTCACTCAGGGTCCCTTTATAGGGAACCTGTGCCACAATACCTTCTGGAACCAATTTTTTGATATCCTCCTCGGTATCCTGAAAATATCTGTCTTTTGACCCTTGCTGCATAGCTTCAAGAGAGCCCATTCCACGGTATGATTTAAATTTTCTTCCGTTTAATATTATTGTCTCACCAGGAGACTCCTCTACTCCGGCAAACAAAGATCCTGCCATGATTGTACTGGCTCCTCCTGCAAGTGCTTTTACAATGTCGCCGGAATACCTGATACCACCGTCTGCTATCAATGGAATACCTGTGCCTTTAAGGGCTTCTGCAACCAGCATAATGGCCGATAACTGAGGTACACCAACGCCTGCAATAACTCTGGTTGTACAGATGGAACCGGGACCAATGCCAACCTTTACGCCGTCGACACCGCACTCTGCCAATGCAATTGCTGCTTCTGCAGTAGCAATATTCCCGGCAATAAGCTGTATATAAGGGAACGCCTTTTTAATCTTTTTTATTGTTTCAAGAACATACACAGAGTGTCCGTGTGCAGTATCAATAACTATTGCATCGGTATCAACGGATATCAGTTTTTCAACTTTTATAAGTGAGTCGGCACCAACACCAACAGCAGCAGCAACCCTTAAGCGTCCCTTTTGGTCTTTGCTGGCCTGAGGATTGTCTTTGATTTTGGTTATGTCTTTGTAAGTGAGTAGTCCTATAAGAACTCCGCTCTCATCAATAACCGGCAACTTTTCAATTTTATGATTTTTAAGGATTGAAGATGCTTGTTGAAGATCGGTACCTCTGGCTGCAGTTATCAGATTCTCTTTTGTCATAACTTCCGAAATGGGTGTCTTCATGTTGTCAACAAAACGAAGATCGCGGTTGGTTACAATACCTATCAACATCCTTCTGTGATCTACAACCGGAATTCCTCCAATCTTATTCTCTTTCATTATCAAAAGAGCATCTCCAACCGTGCCGTCCTTGTCTATGGTAATTGGGTCGTAAATCATCCCGTTCTCTGCCCGTTTAACTTTTCTTACATGCTCAACCTGGTGTTCTATAGACATATTCTTGTGAATAACACCAATTCCTCCCTCCCTTGCAATTTCAATTGCCAGCTCAGCTTCGGTAACCGTGTCCATAGCGGCAGAGACTATCGGAGCACTTATTCTAATATCTCTTGAGAATTGAGAACTTACATCAACATCCCTTGGCAAAACTTCGCTTTTTGCAGGAACAAGAAGAACATCATCGAAGGTTAGCCCTTCGGGAATAATTGTTTTGGCTAACGATTGCATAAGTGTGGTTTTTATAATCTGCAAATATAGTGAAAAAGTTAAACTCTCAGGAGACGCGACTGAAATGTATCGCGCTCTTCCATTCTCTTCTCCAGCATACTTATAAGCCGGGGGTTTCTGACCATACCCCAGGGATTGGCAGAGACATATGCAGGAGGTAATTCGCCTGCAAATCTCTCTATGAATATGTCCTCCCTTAACACCTCCAGAAAGTCGATAAAAAAATCGAGATATTCATCCAGTGTAAACTGTACAAAGTCATATGGTTTCTCAAAAAACTCCTGCTCCATTTCGGTCCCCTTTACAATTTGCAGCTGATGAAATTTTACTGAATGCAGGGGCAGATTATTAATCTCCCGGGCATAGGCCATCATATCCTCTTTACTCTCCCCGGGAAGGCCAAAGATAAAGTGCGCCCCCTGTAATAATCCATATCCGGCAGTTTTAACTATGGCATCAACTGCCTGCTGATAGGTGTGTCCTCTGTTTATTCTTATAAGTGTCCTGTTGTGAATAGATTCAATACCATATTCGATAATAACTATCTTCTTCTTTGACACTTCTGAGAGCCACTCCAGTTTTTCATCAT
Source organism: uncultured Muribaculaceae bacterium (assembly GCA_964585795.1). GTDB lineage: Bacteria > Bacteroidota > Bacteroidia > Bacteroidales > UBA932 > Bact-08. The sequence goes on from CAZPFI010000099.1 coordinate 6,278, forward strand.
CAACGCAATCTGGTCTTGTGCCGATTGTTATTCCTGCAACTTTAGGATGCGAAAGGGCTTCATTGAAAAGCTCTTTGAGTACATCAATGGATGCATGTGTGTTTGAATGTGGCTGGAAATATGCAAGATAGTTCTCTGCTTTGCGATATCTGTTATTGTGAAACTCAATTCCCTCCTCCAGTTGCTGTGTGATACTTTTATCGGGAGTGCTGTATGAAGGATGAAATGCGCTGCTATTACAGAATGTACAGCCCCCCACAGAAACAGTGCCGTCACGATTGGGACAGGTGAAACCGGCATCCACCACTATCTTCTGTAGTCTCTTGCCGTATCTCTCTCTGAAGTAACCCACATATGAGTTAAACCTTCTGCCTCCGGCAAATCTCATTAGATTAAAACTTTTATAACAGCTTTTTTAATCTTGCCAACTCCAATCAGAGGAGCGTGGGCATCATGGGGAAATGCCACGGCAACACATCCGGGAGCGAGTGTAACGAAGCTTGCCGGCTCCTCCTCAAGAAATGCAATGTCTTCCCTCTCGTCATATGGAATGTTGTCTCCCAGGCAGTGGCTCCGGTCTCTCAAACCTATGGTTTCTGTGCCAGAAATTAGAATATGGATGTCAATATAGGAGTCGTGTACCTCAAGACGCGGGCACTCAAGTCCTTTTGCCTCTCCCTCCCAAACCCTGCAAAAAATCTCCCTCCCTGATACAGGGTACTCTCCCGGTAAAAGGTTGTTAAAATCGGTTTTTAACCTGTATTCATAAGCTTTGAAAAACAAA
>CAZPFI010000100.1:0-6916 GCA_964585795.1 uncultured Muribaculaceae bacterium
GTACAGGATTGTACTTGTGAGGTTGATGAGAGTCTGCGGCAATGTCTCTTCCAAATACACAAGGTCGAAAGTTAGAAAGGCACTTCCTAAAGAGTACTCTTACATTATTCAGGAGCTTTTACATGAGTCGCTGGCCGAACCAAATAAACAGGATTATATCTCTGCCATTATCAATACAATAGTATCTACCGGAAGGGCTAAGCACTTTATAATTGCAATTTGCAATCTGATTCAGCAACTTACCATTGATTCGCTCCACATAATCGGGGACATATACGACAGAGGGCCGGGAGCACACATCATTATGGATCTGCTGTGTGATTATCACAATTTTGACATTCTCTGGGGTAATCACGATTTGGTATGGATGGGTGCAGCATCGGGCAGTGAGGCCTGTATGGCCAATGTAATAAGAATGTCCCTTAAGTATGCTAATATGTCAACCCTGGAGGAGGGTTACGGCATTAACCTTATGCCTCTTGCCACCTTTTCAATGGAGACATACGGCGATGACCCCTGTGCACTTTTTAAACCAAAAGCAAACTCCGACGAACCGGTAAAGACAAAGCATGTAAGGATGATATCCCAAATGCATAAGGCAATCTCTATTATTCAGTTCAAGCTTGAAGGGGAGCTTATCCGGCGCAATAAAAATTTTGGAATGGACGACCGCAGGCTGTTGCATCTTATCGATTACAACAAGGGGACAATAACTCTTGAGGGAAAAGAGTATCATCTTAAAGATCACCATTTCCCTACAATAGACCCTGCCGATCCATACCGGCTTACAGAAGAGGAGCAGGAGCTTGTAACCAGCATGATGCACTATTTCCAGACAAGCGAGAGACTGATGAAGCATATGAGATGCCTCTACAATAACGGATCGGTTTATCTGGTAAGAAATTCAAATCTTATGTACCACGGCTCTATGCCGCTGGCAGAGGATGGTTCACTAAAAAGCATTAACATTCAGGGAAAGGATTATGCCGGAAAGGCACTCTTTGATAAACTTGACAAGATGGTCCGCCAGGCCTTTTTCGAAGAGAGAGGCAAACCCGATAGAAACACCTGCAAGGATATGATATGGTACCTGTGGTGTGGCCCCTACTCTCCGCAGTTCGATAAAGAGAAGATGGCTACATTCGAGAGGTATTTCATAGCAGAGAAGGAGACACATAAAGAGAAAAAGGGTTACTACTATTATCTTAAAGACAACCGGGCAATTTGCGAAATGATACTTAAAGAGTTTGGAGTAACCGACAATCAGTCTCATATTATTAACGGACATATTCCCGTAAAAACCAATCAGGGAGAGTCTCCTATTAAAGCTGACGGTAAGCTGCTTGTCATAGACGGAGGTTATTCAAAAGCATACCAAAGCGAGACCGGGATAGCGGGCTACACTCTCATATATAACTCACACGGCCTTCAGCTTGTTCAACATCAGCCATTTGAGTCCAGGCAAAAGGCAATTGAAACGGGAGACGACATAATTTCGGAAACCACAGTCGTTGAGTTTAGCAATAAAAGGAAACTTGTAAGAGACACCGACATAGGTGTCGAGCTGCAAAAACAGATTGACGACCTTGTCCGGCTTGTCTCTGCTTACCGTAGCGGAGAGATTAAAGAAGCTAAATAAACAGCTCTGCCATCATACATCTTGCAGATCCGCCCCCGTTATTCTCTATTGTTTCCAGAAGTGGAGCAACTATTTTGCAGTATTTTTCCAATGTATTTACCTGTTCACCTGTAAGAGAGCGCTTTGCCCGTGCCGACATTACCAGAAGTTTATCTCCTTTTTTGTTTTTCACCTCCAGCATATTACCTGCAAATTCACCCATCTGCTCAAGTGTAATCTCCACAATCTGTTTATCACTCTCCTCTAACAATCCTATAAGATCTTCTCTCTGCCCCATATCGGTTACTGCATCCAGGCATACAACAGCATATCCGGTACCTATGGCCATCATTACATTTGTATGGTATATCTCTTTCCCCGCTGTATCAAAGGCGTCGAACAGCAGATAGTCGTACTCCGTCTCATCGCAAAACTGCTCAAGAACCTCCCGGTTTGTTCTTTGAGAACGGCAGGCAAATACCATATTGCAGTCCCTGTCCAGTATCATACTGCCTGTACCCTCAAGAAACAGTCCTCTCTGCTCGTTTGATGTAAGGTCAACAACCCTCTTAATTACGCAATTCTCCCTAATTGCATTTAAAACGGTATCTTTTCTCTCCAATCTTCTGTTTTGCGCAAACATGGGATATAACACCAAAGTACCCCCCTCGTGAGTTGAGAACCAGTTATTGGGGAAAACAGAATCGGGAGTTTGCGGTTGAGGAGTATCATTCACAACCACAACTTCTACACCCTCTTCTCTGAGAAGTTTAACAAAATTGTCGAACTCCTCAGTTGCTTTTTCATTTGCGTTCTCCTCAAACCCCTTTGCCTGAAATGCGTTACTGGATGAGGTCTGAGGGTTGAAGCCGAAGTTTACCGGCCTCACCATAAGAATCTTTGATGTAGATTGCATATCTGTTTACTCCAGCGATTTAATCGAATTTTTAATAATGGATATTGCATCCATAAGCTGCTCCTCTGTAATGACCAAAGGAGGCGCAAATCTTATTATGTGCTTATGTGTTGGTTTTGCAATCAGGCCGTTCTCTGCCATCTTTACGCAAACATCCCATGCCTCACTTCCATTGTGTGGCTTGATTACCACAGCATTTAACAACCCTTTTCCCCGTACCAGCTGAACAAACGGAGACTCAAATGCTTTAAGCTCTCTGCGGAATATCTCACCCAGGTACTCTGCTCTCTCTGTCAGCTTCTCCTCCCTTACAACCTCCAATGCTGCGGTTGCAACTGCACATGCCAGCGGAAATCCTCCAAAGGTTGACCCATGCTCTCCCGGCTTAATAGTCAACATAATATGATCATCGGCCAATACCGCAGAAACTGGCAATACACCACCGGATATGGCCTTACCTAAAACTACAATATCGGGTCTAATCCCTTCGTGGTCGCAACACAGCATCTTTCCTGTGCGTGCTATGCCCGTCTGTACCTCATCGGCAACAAAAAGTACATTGTGCTTTTTGCATAATTCATAGCATTTTCTCAGATAACCTTCATCCGGTACAAATACTCCCGCCTCACCCTGTATTGGCTCAAGCATAAATGCAGCCACCTTTCTGCCGTGCTCTTCAAGTGCTCTCTCAAGTGCCTCAACACTGTTATAAGGAATCTTTATCAGCCCGGGAGTGAACGGGCCGTATCCGGCATATGAGTCCGGATCTGTTGATAATGAAACTATTGAAATTGTCCTGCCGTGAAAATTACCTTCACAACCGATTATCAGGGCCTGATCCTCAGGAATTCCCTTCTTCACATAACCCCATCTTCTGGATAACTTCAAAGCAGTCTCAACCGCTTCCGCTCCCGAGTTCATAGGCAGCACTTTGTCATATCCGAAAAAGTTATGAATAAACTCCTCGTATGGCCCCAGCCGGTCGTTGTAAAAGGCCCTTGAGGTGAGACAAAGTCTCTTTGCCTGTTCAGTTAAAGCTGCAACAATTTTCGGGTGACAATGTCCCTGATTTACGGCTGAATATGCCGATAAAAAATCGAAATAACGCTTATCATCAACATCCCATACAAAAATACCCTCTCCCCGGGATAGAACAACCTCGAGCGGATGGTAATTATGTGCTCCGTACCTCTCTTCCTGACTGATGAATGCCTGTGCTTTTTCTGTAATTTTCATGATATGCCAAACTTAGAATTTTTGCTTGTTGCCCAAGCGACAAATTTAGCCCTATTTTTACACATAAAATGTTGATAAGTTGTTTGTAATTACAGAAATTAATCTTACCTTTGCAACCCGTTTTATATAGCGGAAAATAGTTAAAGTTAAGAATAACAACTAATTATGCCAACAATTCAACAGTTAGTCCGCAAGGGACGCGAGGTTATCGTAGAGAAAAGCAAATCTCGCGCACTTGACGCCTGTCCTCAAAGACGCGGAGTATGTGTACGTGTTTACACAACAACTCCAAAGAAACCAAACTCGGCAATGCGTAAGGTAGCCCGTGTGCGCCTCACCAACCAGAAAGAGGTTAACGCATACATACCGGGTGAAGGTCACAACCTTCAGGAGCACTCAATAGTGCTGGTAAGGGGTGGTCGTGTTAAAGACCTTCCCGGGGTTCGTTACCATATTCTTCGCGGAGCACTTGATACTGCAGGGGTTGACGGACGCAAACAAGGACGCTCGCTGTACGGCACAAAGAGGCCTAAGAAAACAGCAGCAAAAAAGTAATCACAAAACAATTTTAGTTCAATGAGAAAAACGAAGCCTAAAAAGAGGATTCTACTTCCCGACCCTAAGTTTCACGATGTTACTGTTACAAGGTTCGTGAATAATCTTATGTTACAGGGAAAGAAGAGTATCGCCTATCGCATCTTCTACGATGCGCTTGACATCATCGGCGAAAAGATGAAAGATTCTGAAAAGGCTCCTCTCGAGATCTGGAAAAAAGCACTTGAAAATGTAACTCCGCAGGTTGAGGTAAAAAGCCGCAGGGTTGGTGGTGCAAACTTCCAGGTTCCAACAGAGGTGCGTCCCGAAAGGAAGATTTCAATATCGATGAAGAACCTTATTCTGTACGCACGCAAACGCTCGGCACACACAATGGCCGAAAAACTTGCATCGGAGATTATGGCAGCTTATAACAACGAAGGAGCTGCATACAAGAGAAAAGAGGATATGCATAAGATGGCCGAGGCCAACAAAGCTTTTGCCCATTTCCGTTTTTAAGCACCAATCCGTACCACAAAACAGTTAAATGGCAAGAGATTTAAAATATACAAGGAACATTGGCATCATGGCCCACATCGATGCCGGAAAGACAACTACATCAGAACGAATCCTGTTTTACACAGGAAAAACTCATAAAATTGGTGAAGTACACGACGGTGCTGCAACTATGGACTGGATGGTTCAGGAGCAGGAACGCGGTATCACCATAACATCAGCTGCAACAACAGCTTTCTGGAACTACAACGGAACCCAGTACCAGATAAACCTTATTGACACTCCGGGACACGTAGACTTTACCGTAGAGGTTGAGAGGTCTCTTCGCGTACTGGACGGAACAGTTGCTACCTTCTGTGCTGTAGGTCGCGTACAACCTCAATCGGAGACAGTATGGCGTCAGGCAGACAAGTATCATGTTCCAAAACTTGCGTATGTAAACAAGATGGACCGTATAGGTGCAGATTTTTTTGCAGTAGTCGAGGAGATTAACACTAAACTGGGTGCCAATGCAATTCCAATTGCACTTCCGATTGGTTCGGAGGATAAATTCGAAGGGATTATCGACCTGGTAGCCAACAAGGCATACTATTACGATCAGGAGAACAAAGATCTTGTCAACTATGTTGTAAAAGATGTTCCTGCTTCTATGGCTGCCGAAGTTGAAGAGTGGAGGGGAAAGCTTGTTGAATCTGTTGCAGAATACAACGACACAATTCTTGAGAAGTTTTTTGACGATCCCGACTCCATTGAGGAGGATGAGATAATTGCAGCTTTGCGTAAAGCAACCATCGATATGGCGGTTGTTCCCGTTACCTGCGGCTCTTCTTTCAAGAACAAAGGTGTTCAGTACCTGCTGGACTCTGTAATGAGGTATCTGCCCTCTCCCCTGGATATTGGAGATGTAAAGGGCATCAACCCCAATACCGAAAAAGAGGAGATAAGAAAGACCGACATTAAGGAGCCATTCTGCGGCCTAGTATTCAAGATTGCAACCGATCCTTTTGTCGGGCGCCTTGCATATATCAGGGCATATTCGGGTAAACTTGAGTCGGGCTCTTATGTACTAAACACACGCTCCGACAAAAAAGAGAGAGTTGCCCGTCTTTATCAGATGCACTCAAACAAGCAGAATCCAATAGATTTTGTTGAGGCAGGCGATATTTGTGCTGCTGTGGGTTTTAAAGAACTTCGCACAGGTGATACCATCTGTGTCGAAAACCGCCCAATAGTACTTGAATCAATCACCTTCCCCGACCCTGTTATCGGCCTTGCCGTAGAACCAAAGACACAGAAAGATCTTGACAAACTGGGTCTGGCACTCTCTAAACTCTCCGAAGAGGATCCTACTTTTACAGTTCGTTCCGACAAAGAGACCGGGCAGACCGTAATCAGCGGAATGGGAGAGCTGCACCTTGAGATTATTGTAGACCGTCTTAAAAGAGAGTTTGGAGTAGAGATTAACCAGGGTGCTCCTCAGGTTAACTACAAAGAGGCAATCCGTGCAACAGTACAGCATCGTGAGGTGTTTAAGAAGCAGACCGGAGGACGCGGTAAGTTTGCAGACATAGTCGTAGAGATTGGTCCTGCAGATGAGGGTGTAACCGGGCTTCAGTTCATAGACGAGGTTAAGGGAGGAAATATCCCAAGAGAGTACATTCCATCTGTTGAGAAGGGCTTTAAAGCTGCTTTGGCAAATGGTGTGCTTGCCGGATATGAAGTAACTTCACTTAAGGTTATCCTTAAGGATGGTTCGTTCCACCCCGTTGACTCCGATTCACTCTCCTTTGAGATTTGTGCAAGACAGGCATTCCGCAAGGCATGTCCAAAGGCACATCCATATATTCAGGAGCCGATTATGTCACTGGAGGTTGTTACTCCCGAGGATTATCTTGGCGATGTTATAGGAGACCTCAACAAGCGCAGAGGCCAGATAAACAATATGGATTCCAAAGGCAATGCCAGAATAGTTAAGGCCAAAGTTCCGCTTGCAGAGCAGTTTGGCTATGTAACAATTCTGCGTACTCTTACTTCGGGAAGGGCAACCAGCACCATGGAGTTCTCTCACTACGCCGAACTTCCTGCCAACCTTGCAA
>CAZPFI010000101.1:0-6799 GCA_964585795.1 uncultured Muribaculaceae bacterium
ATCTGGCCTTCTCAAGGGCAGTAATAAGTGTGAGCATGGACGACAGAGATAAAGCGACAAAAGCAATTCTCAAAAAGAAACCCATGGGAATGCACTTTAAGCCCGAAGAGATTACATTTCTTATCAATTATAAGCAGCGTAACGACAGGACATATCTCAGTTATATAAGAAGTGAAATAAGTTTTAAATGTGACTGGAGAAAGAGGTTGTTCTCCACCAACTATACAATTGTATCGGAGACAGTAATAACAGGTGGTATTGAGGAGAATGCCGCCAGAATCCCTGCAAAACTTGCTTTTAGAGTGAATCAGTCACTCTCCGACAATGTGCTGAGTTTCTACGACCCTCTTTTCTGGGAAGATTACAATATTATCGAACCTGATGAGTCTTTGGAGTCTGCCGTTAACAAACTGAAAAAAGAGAATAGCAAATAAACCGGATACAATTTGTAATTTTGGGAAGGGATCTAACTTATTAAACCCTTATGCTAAACGACCTTTTGCAGTTTAAAAAGATAAAAGAGGGAGATATTGAGACATTTGAAAAGGTGTTCCGTCAGTACTATCTCCCACTTTTATACTTCTCTGCAGGTATAACAGGCAGAATTGATGTGGCGGAGGAGATAATACAAGATCTCTTCTACACAATCTGGAAGGAGAGAGGGAAGATATTTATAACAAGCTCTTTGAAGTCATATCTTTACAGTTCTGTTAAAAACAGATCTCTTCAGTTTTGCATAAGGGATAAAAGAGAGAAAAACTATACAGGTTACACTGTTCACAACACTACTTCGGCTCAACCCGAAAATACTCTTGAGTATAAAGAGCTGGAAGAGATTTTAAAAAATGTTATTAAGCGAATGCCCCAAAGAAGGAGAACAATTTTCTCCATGCACCGCTTCCACAACACAAGCTATAAAGATATTGCCCACCATCTCTCAGTTTCTGTAAAGACCATAGAGGCAGAGATGACAAAAGCACTTAAAGACCTTAAAAAAGAGACCGATAACTATTTCAATAAATTATGAATCCTGTAAACCATAAAAGCAGAACCGACAAAGCATGGAGCCGTCTTTATAACCGTCTCGACCGGCAGGGATTGTTAGACACCGCGCAACCGGAGGCAACCGGAATATTTTCGGGAAATATCTACCTGAGATGGGCTGCCTCACTTTTAATTGTTGCATCGGTCACCTTTGCTTTGTATAAGGGACTGCAAAGAGACCCTGCCCAAATGATAACACTTGACAACACTGAGACCGGCTCTACACTTGTAAAAACACTCAGTGACGGCTCAACTGTTTATCTCTCTTCAAACTCCAGACTGGTTTATCCTCATAGATTCGCTAAGGGTAGCAGAGAGGTACATCTGGATGGAGATGCCTATTTTGAGGTTACAACCATTAAAAACACCTCATTTAGTGTTAATACAGATATTGTTAGCATTAAGGTTCTTGGAACATCATTCAGCGTAAACACTATTGAGAAACCCATGCCCAGTCTATCTGTAAACACCGGTTTGGTTGAGGTTACCCATAACAAAACATCTGAGAGTGTAAATGTTTCTGCCGGAGAGACCGTTCTCATATACCCCGACAATCTTACCAAGGTATTCACCGGAGATGCAGAACAATTTGTGAAATACTCCCAAAGAGTTCATTTTAAAGATGAAACCCTCTTCAATGTACTGTCGGTAATAAGCAAGGGCTCTCAGGAGGTGGTCTACGATATATCTCCGGATATTGCACACCGCCTTGTAACGGCAACATTCTCCAATAATCAACCCGACTCAGTGGTAAATCTCATCTGTTTGGCTCTTAATTTGAAATACAAAAGAGAGGGAGATACAATAACTATCTACAAAGACCAATAACCGGCATATATGAAGGCGGGTAAATTCAATATAAAAATCTTTGTACTGCTTTTTCTATTGCAGATCTCCCCTTTTATAACATCAGCTCAAAACAACCGGGACACGGTTTACAAAGTCAACATAACCAGAAGCAGAGGTACAATATACAAATTCCTCAACAGTATCTCAGATGAAACAGGGCTGATGTTCATCTATGACAGCCGGCTATTTGATAACGACCGCACTGTAAGAGTTCCACAGGGTGAATACACTATTGAAGAGGCAATAAAAGCAATTACAGGAGATACAACGCTAATAACCAGAATTGTAGGCGAACATATTCTTATACAATCACCCAAAACAGAAGTTGTTTACAAACCGGCCGGCAAAAAAGAGAGTTGGGATACCACCTCTGTTAACGGGTTTCTTGTGGTAGAAGGTAAACTAAAAGACAGAATAACAGGAGAACCTGTAGTTTTTGGGACCATATCGGCAGCAAACTATAACATGGGTACGGTATCTAATCTCGAGGGAAAGTTCCGTCTTAAACTTCCCGATTCACTATCTCATACAACTGTACGCTTTTCGCACCTGGGTTATGTCACCAGAGATATTCCATTGGACATATTACAGGGGCGCGATGTAGAGATTCTGCTCGATTATAAGCTTGTTCCGTTACAGGAGGTGGTGGTAAGGGTGGTTGATCCTTTGAGAACATTAATGGAGACTTTATCCAGGAGAAGAGAGAATTATTCAACCAAACCGGTTTACCATACCGCCTTTTACAGGGAGGGGGTTGATTACCGTGAAAATATAAGTCTTACCGAGGCAGTACTTAAGATTTACAAAACACCTTACTTTAGCGGGGCTAATAGTGAGCAGGCAAAACTTCTTAAAATGAGAAAGTTTGCCAACATCGATGATAGTGACACACTCGTTGCAAAGATAAAGTCAAGCGTACACTCTGCTCTTTTGCTGGATGTTGTTAAAAATCCACCCGACTTTCTTTCACCCGAAACATTTCATCTGTACAGCTTTACTCACAGCGACATTACAGTTATAGACAACAGACGAGTCCTGGTGATCTCTTTCCGCCAAAAAGATGACCTTACAGATCCCCTCTACAAAGGAGAACTTTACATAGATGCACAAAATTTTGCTTTGATAAAAGTGAGCTTTCAGATAGATCCGCGTCATGTTCAAAAAACATCAAATTTGTTTATTGTTAAACAGACCAAGAAAATTAACATTACACCTTTAAGCGTCAAGTATTCGGTACAGTACAAAAATCATGACGGTATATACTATGTCCATCACACACGGGGTGATCTCAGTTTCAGAGTACGGAGGAAGAACCGCCTTTTTAGCTCTAATATGAATGTTTGGTTCGAAATGGTGAATTATGAAACAGTAAATGACAATGTTACTCAAATACCACGCAACGAAAGGTTGCACATAAGGGATATTCTTTTTGAGACCAGTTACAACTACGACAGCAACTTTTGGGGTAACTTCAATACTATAATGCCAGAAGAGGAGATAGCAAATCTTATTAAAAGGTACAATTTCGGATACTAAAAAACCGATATTTTACTATCTTTAGCATTACTAATACCTTAACCTGCCATTATGAAAATTAACCAAATCAAAAAGGCGGCCTGTATTGCAATACTACTTCTTGCCGCGTGTAATAATCCCAAAGTGAAAATTTTTGATCAGAATGAATTCCCTGCACCTCCGGTTGCAGATAAAATTCCTGTCGTTTTTAATGAGTTTGGCAGGGAGAGAGTTGATAACTATTTTTGGATAAGGGATAAAGAGGACCCGAAAGTACTTGAGTACCTCAATGCAGAGATGAGGTATACCGATATTGTAATGGGCCCGACAAAAGCTCTTCAGGAGAAGATCTATGACGAGATTCTCGGAAGAATTAAGGAAACCGACGAAACTTTCCCTCTTTACAGAAATGGTTACTACTACTACTCCCGTACCGAAAGCGGTAAACAATACAGGATATATTGCCGTAAAAAGGACTCTCCGGACTCTCCGGAAGAGATAATCTTTGATGTAAACAAGATGGCTGAGGGCAAAAGAGCTTTCTCATTTATGAGTTACTCAGTGAGTCCCGATAACTCTATGATAGCATACAGTTTTAATGAGACCGGCTCCTCTGCCGAGGCCACCTTAAAGGTAAAAAATATGGAGACAGGTGAAGATCTTGATTTAAGCATAGATAAAGTTTCCACCTTTGCCTGGGCAAATGACAATAAAACAATATTTTACACAGTAATAGATGCCGCTTTACGCCCCTACAGACTTTACAGTCACACAATAGGTGCCAAGAAGCCGACGCGTCTTGTATTTGAGGAGAGTGACGGAAGATTTAATATCTGGGTAACAAAGAGTAAAACCAACGATTTTATTTTATGCCAAAGCTCAAGCAGATCAACATCGGAGGTAAGATTGCTCTCTGCTGACAATCCTGCAGGCAACTTTTCTGCTTTTATGCCAAGAGAGCAGGGAACAGACTACTCGGTAATGCATCATAAAGAGTATTTCTATATCAAATATAAGGATAGTGCAAATATCAACAGTATGATATATAAAGCACCTCTGGACTCTCCCGGAGACAGGAGCACCTGGAGTGTGTTTATGGAACACAATCCTCAAGTGAGAATAGAGTCTGTAGACCTTGTTAAGGATTTTATTGCCGTGGAGGTAAAAGAGAATGGACTTAACTCCATTAAGATTTTCAACCTTGAAAATAACACACAAGATATAATAGAATTCCCCGAACCTGTTTACTCTGTATGGCTTAACGGTAACCCCGAATATGATGCCACAACCATCCGCTATAACTACACCTCACTTAACAGGCCTAATACTCTCTTTGAGTACGATATGGTAAACAGAAAAAGTATAAAACTTAAGGAGCAGGAGATTCCTTCGGGTTTCAATCCCAGAGACTACACAGTTGAGAGGTTATGGGCAACTGCACCGGATGGTGTAAAGGTACCCATGGCAATCGTCTACAAAAAGGGATTGAGGAAAAACGGCAAGAATCCGGCTTTGTTATACTCATATGGTAGTTATGGTTTCAGCTCGGATGTCTTTTTCTCTCCTGCAGTATACTCTCTTATTGACAGGGGCTTTGTTTATGCAATTGCCCAGATACGGGGAGGAAGTGATCTGGGAGAGCAGTGGTACGAAGATGGCAAGTTGCTGAATAAAAAGAATACTTTTACAGATTTTATTGCCTGTGCAGAGAGGCTTATTGAGCTGAAGTACACCTCTGCCTCAAAGCTGGCTGCTATGGGGGGAAGTGCCGGAGGGCTGCTGATGGGAGCCGTAGCCAATATGAGACCTCAATTGTTTAACACTATTGTGGCCCAGGTGCCTTTTGTTGATGTTATAAACACCATGTTGGACACCTCTTTGCCTCTTACAACACAGGAGTACGAAGAGTGGGGCAACCCGGCAATTGAGGAGTACTATAATTACATACTCTCCTACTCTCCCTATGATAATATCACCGAACAGTACTATCCCAATATTCTGGCAACAGGCGGCCTTAACGACTCGCAGGTAGGTTTTCACGAACCCGCCAAATGGGTCGCAAAGCTCAGGGAGAGAAAAAAAGACAGTAACATTGTATTGTTATATATGAATATGGAATCGGGTCACGGCGGAGCTACCGGAAGGTACGACAGGATAAAGGAGACAGCATTTGAATGGGCTTTCATACTTAATCGTAGCGGTATTTGCAAATAACAACACATGTTCTATGTCTGTTAAACTCCCGTCAACTCTTCCGGGAAAGAGCGCCCATCTTACTATGGCTCCCGACCACAGGATTGCAACCTTGATTATCGAGCAGACTCCTCCGTTAACAGCTAAGGAGTCTGCTGTTTTGGTACTGTTAACACCTCCGGAAATTCCGGGTGAAGATTTCATGGATTGGAATATATTGCTGATTAAGAGACCCAGTTATCCGGGAATTCACTCTGCCCAAATCTCTTTCCCGGGGGGAAAGTGCGATAAGGAGGATACAGACATGGTATCTACTGCATGCAGGGAGGCATACGAAGAGTTGGGTATTGAAAGTAAGGATATTAAAATAATAGGGCCACTTACACAACTATATGTACCTCCAAGTAATTTCATAATCTATCCGCTACTTGCCGTTAGCAGAAGAAAATTATCTTATACTCCTGATAAAAGGGAGGTTTCGGACTTCTTCCATGTACCGTTGAAACTACTATCTCCGGAATGTATAAAACGAAGCAGGGTGCAGGCACCTCCTGACGGATGGATAACTGCACCCTCTTATGTCATAAACGGAGAGGTAATCTGGGGAGCGACCGCAATGATAATTGCAGAGCTTTACCAGTTAACAACCGATGCTGCATTTATTATGTCTCTTATGAGTGCATATAGCTCATCATCAAACCCGGATATGTAAGACCTTGAATTACAAAGTATAACACAGTTTACAGAGGGGCCCATAACCCATATCACTGCAGTTCCGGCAAGATTACCACCATGATACCACGAATTTGGATAGTAGCTGTGATTTGTTCTCCATCCCAACGCATATCTGTTGTAATTTGCCGAAGGAGTTAACATCAGCTCTCTCGTGGCAGGAAGAATAATATCCTGTATCCCGCTTTTACCATCAATATGAAAAAGGAGTTTTAACATCTGCTCGGTTGATGCAATAACACCACCTGCGGCAGCAATAACATCCATTTCGTTCCCGTATCCGTTTGTCCCGTCCTGTGAATAGTAAACAACCTCATTGGTTCTTCTTTGAGATCTGTCACCCCCTACATGGATGTCAGTTATATCTGCCTCCAAAAGCACCTCCTTAAGAACTTGTTCAAACCCTTTTCCTGAAAGTTTCTCTATAACTTTCCCCAGAATACCGAACCCCATATTAAAATAAGAG
>CAZPFI010000102.1:0-6670 GCA_964585795.1 uncultured Muribaculaceae bacterium
GCGCACCTGCTTTGGGAGCAGGGGGTCCTCCGTTCGAGTCGGAGTACCCCGACAAATTGAGCCGGATAAAAGTTTATCCGGCTTCTTCTTTTATACCTGATTGTCACATATTTGTTTTCAGGACATTTTTCACACCGGAAAAAAGGATTCTTTATACTTCTCTTAAAATTTTTAAAATGTCCGCAAATGTCTGTATTTGCTTTAAACGAGATAGATTTTTTTATATCTTTACCCCTCGATTTTCAACTTTATCTTACAATTTGATATGCTTCGTCCTTTTGTAACAATTATAGTTTTTGCCTCTATGCTCTGCCAATCTGCACTATACGCACAGAACGACAGTAGTTCGGCCTCACGAGTTGAATTTGGCGCATACGCAGAACTTACCAGCAGATACATCTGGAGAGGACAGGATTATCAGCACAAACCCTCTTTCCAGCCGGGAGCTGAACTAACCTGGAAGGGCTTCACTCTTGGTGCCTGGAGTGCTGTTAAAATCTCCGGGGAAGGCGAACACGAAATAGATCTCTACTTATCAAAAGAGATCGGTCCTTTTACCATTGCCCTCTGGGATTACTGGTCTTTCAGTAAAACCAACAGGGCCAAATACTTCGATTATAATTCTGAAACAACTTCTCATATGCTTGAGGGACAGCTGCTCTTTTCAACGGGTAAAAGAGCAACCTTCAATTTTCTTATTAGCTCCCTCTTCTACGGAGCAGATCCCTCAAAAAGCATATATGGCGAGGTGGAGGTTGTTAAAACGGTAAAGAGAAATGAGTTTAAGCTTTTTACAGGTTATCAGTTTAAGGGAGATTATTATGCACCAAAAAGCAGCTTTGTAAATCTTGGCTGTTCATATACGCGATATTTGTTTACCAACAAGGAGTTCAATCCTTATATATCCCTCGCTCTGATAGCAAACCCTGCACTTAAGAAAACTTTCTTTACCGTTACATTAGGAATATAACTGCTCTATGAAAATAAGACCCGGTATTAACAAAAGGATGCTTCTGATGGTCACCTATACTGGGGCCGTCTTCTGTCTGTTGTTTATAACTCTCTTAATCCTTCAGCTTCGACAGGCCAACCTGCTGTATAACAACTCAACCATCCAGTTCCGGCGCGAGGCGGAGGCCATAATACGGCTCAAGGGAGAGGGCTTGAGGCAGCTGGTTTTTGATTACACCTATTGGGACGAGTTTGCAGAGGTTATGTCAGCCGGAGTAACCAATTCGTGGCTGGAAGAGAACATATCAACCACAATAACCCAGTATGGTTTCGACTATGCCGCAGTATATGACACCAAATTCACTCCGGTTTACCTGAATGCTACAGATGTTATACAACTAAACAATATAATAACTCCGGAGATTCTCAACCGGCTTTCCGAAGATAGAGTTTTAAACTTTTTCATAACAACTCCCGCTGGCCTCCTCGAAATTGCCTCCGCCTCCATACATCCTACTTTTGATGTAAACAGAGACAAAACCTCACCTTCCGGATATTTTTTTGTTGGTAAACTCTGGAATGACACCTACACCTCTCATCTGTCACAGGTAACAAATTCAACGGTAAAGGTCTCTCAGGTACCCGATAGTGAGGTAAAAACAAAATGGTTCACCCTTGTATCACAAATACCTCTTAATGACTTTCAGGGGCAGAAGATAAGCTACATAGTATTACAAAGGTTCAACCCCGTCTTCCGTCTCTATAACCAAAGCTCTGCCTACATGTCTGTCATATTGCTTGTCTCTCTTGTCTTTATCTGGTTAACAATAAGATACTCCACAAGGCAGTGGATAATTAAACCTTTGAAAATAGTTGAGAGAATGCTCAAGACAGATAATATATCCGATAAAAACCTGTTAAGGAGCGCTCCCAGGGAGTTCTCCGAAATTGCCTCTCTTGTTGGCCGGTTTCAGAAACAGAAAGAAGAGCTTAAGGAGGCAAAAGAGACAGCGGAGAGAGCCGATATGCTCAAAACTCAGTTCCTGTCTAACATGAGCCATGAGATACGCACACCAATGAATGGCATAATGGGTTTTTCGGAACTCTTAAAAAATGCAGACCTTAAGGAGGAGCACCGCCTGGAGTACATCCGCATAATTCAGGAGAACGGAAATAAGATGATGGCTATCTTTAACGATCTTCTTATAATTTCGAAACTCGAATCGGGACAGACCGAAGTCTCTAACTCTCCTGTAAATCTAAACCAACTGTTTACAAATATCTCTGAGACCTATACGGGTCAGGCAACAAAGAAGGGCCTTAAGATTAAATTCACTCTCGAGCCGGCACTAAAGCAGAATCAGGTTATGACAGATAAGGAGAAGCTTGAGATTATCCTGGGTAATATGATACGGAACTCTATAAAATACTCCGATTCGGGGACTATTGAGTTTGGTTGTACACAGGAGGAGAGTAAGCTGCGCTTCTATGTTCGTGATGAGGGTATTGGAATAGACCCGGCTATTCAAAACAAGATATTTGACCGTTTTGTTCAGGGTGAAAGCACACTCACAAAATCGTACGAAGGAGTGGGTCTGGGTCTTGCTATCGCCAAAGCTTATACAGAGCTTCTTGGGGGTAACATTTGGGTTGAAAGTAACCCGGGTAACGGAGCGTGTTTTAATTTTTCCATTCCTTTTAATTTTTAACCTTTTATAAAATTTAACTAATGTCGGTATTAATTCCAAAAGGGTATGGCAATATCCTTGAAAATGCAGAGAATACCCAGAAGGGTATAAAACTGGTAAAAGACATGTTTCAAAGCAACTTGTCTGCACAACTTGTCCTCTTAAGAGTAACTGCACCTGTAATGGTTCTTAAAGGAACAGGAATTAATGATGATCTTAACGGCGTTGAGAGACCTGTCTCCTTCCCTGTTAAAGACCTTAACGAATCGCAGGCCGAAGTGGTACAATCTTTGGCTAAATGGAAAAGAGTGAAACTATCGGAACTTAATATGAACCCCGGGAGGGGTATATATACCGATATGAACGCCATAAGGCCGGATGAGGTGATGGATAATCTCCACTCTATTTATGTAGATCAATGGGACTGGGAAAAGGTTATAAATAAAGAAGACCGCAACCTTTCGTTTCTGAAAAGTATGGTAAGAAGAATCTACGAAGCTATACGGGTTACAGAAAACCGTATTTATGTAGAGTATCCTCAGATAGTTCCCACTCTGCCTGAAACACTGCACTTTATTCATGCTCAGGAGCTGCTGAATCTATATCCACAACTTACACCCAAAGAGAGAGAGAATGAGATTACCCGTAAATACAGAGCGGTATTTGTAATAGGGATAGGTCACGACCTTACAGATGGTCAAAGTCACGACGGCCGTGCTCCCGACTACGATGACTGGAGTACCCTTAACGAAGATGGTTATTACGGCCTTAATGGCGACCTTCTGTTGTGGAACCCTGTGCTGGAAAGCTCCTTCGAAATTTCGAGCATGGGCATTAGGGTAGATGAAACAGCTATGGAAAAACAGCTTAAAATTCGTAATCAGGAGTGGAAAAAAGAGCTTTGGTTCCATAAAGAGCTTCTGGCAGGAAACCTGCCGTACACCATTGGCGGAGGTATAGGGCAATCGCGCCTTTGCATGTATCTCTTAAGAAAGTGCCATATTGGAGAGATTCAAAGCAGCATCTGGACCGAAGAGATAAAAACAGAGTGTAAAAAAGCGGGTGTCGAGCTGATGTAGCCCTCTCCCGTCTCTTTTTATCACCAAAAAGTAAATCCCTTCTCTTTTTTATAGTTTGACAACCGGAAAAACATCCGGTTGTCTATTTTTGTTGTGTCTGTATTAATTCAAAAACGCTAATCTATGAAAAAGAGTCTTTTCTTATTTTTTGCTGCAATAATGATGTTAACCTCCTGCGATCTTATCGAAGGATTAACCGGAAGTTCCACCTCTATCGGAGGAGCCCAGTCTCCCATGGGAGAGGTGGGAAATACCGTACAATCGGCAAGCTATACAATATCGGGAGTGAGCAATCTCTCGGCCAGTGTCACTACCCTCACCGGAGGTGTCTCTACCTACACCGGAACTGCAACTGTAACCAACGCCTCCATAAAAAACATTCTCTCCAACTATCCTGGCGTGACCATAAGTGGAAACAATGTAACTGTTACAGGCGTTAAGTTCAAGTCAACAAAAGAGGGAATCGAAAGCGTATACGGCCTGGATCCCGGTATTATTGTTAAATACAGTTCAAAGGTGGGAGATCAGTATCCTATTTCCGGCTCCTCAAACAAAAGAACTGTAACCGAAAAATCCTCTACCGACGATTTCATGTGGGGAGGTATGTTGATTAAGATCATTAAGGTTGAAGAGAATGTTGGTAAAAACGGTATAAGCAAGATTACATACTGGGGTAACCACAAATGGGGTCTTGTGTCAATGAGATTTGATTTCGAAGACGGTACATCCGCTCAGTTTCCTATCTATAACAGCGCCAACAATTAATAATTAAGTATCTGGCTGTTCTTAAAAAGTGGTAACAGATATGCGATACCTCGAAATAAATGGTGAAAAAAAACGAATTCCCAAATATCCGCATCACAAAGACTATATCTACCGCTGTTACCACTTTTTTCGTATTAAAAACCTCTACTCTTTTCTCACAATAAATGGTCAGTTCCGTTTTTTCAGAGAGCTGTGGATGCACAAAAAGCATAAATGTGCCATCCCCAGAGTGATGCTTATTGACCCGACAAGTGCCTGCAACATAAAGTGCAAGGGTTGCTGGGCTGCCGACTACAGCAGAAGCACAAATATCTCTTATGAAAAACTCGACAACATCTTCACCGAAGCCAAACACCTTGGTGTAATGGATGTTATGATGTCGGGCGGAGAACCGTTGATGCGTAAAGATGAGGTTCTCTCTCTGGCTGCCAAGCATAATAAACTAACCTTTACGCTCTTCACAAACGGAACACTCATAGACAAAGAGTTTGCAGACGCATTGGTTAATACTCCAAATATTGGGGTGTTGCTCAGTATTGAGGGTTTCCGCGAAGAGACCGACTTCAGGCGGGGAGATGGTATTTATAACAAGGTGTTAGAAGCAATGGCCCTGCTTAAAGAGAGAGACCTTGGTTTTGGCTTTTCTGTCTGTTACCATTCAAAGAACTTTGATGTGGTTTGCAGTGATCGATTCCTTGATTTTATGCGGGAAAAGGGTGCCTGGATAGGATGGTTCTTCAACTATATTCCAATAGGAAGCGATGCAGATACAACCCTATGCTGCACTGCAGAACAGCGTGCCTTTGTTATGGAGCAGATTGAGAAATACTGGCGGAAAAATAACTTTACACTCATCGATTTTGCCAACAGCGGACATAAATCCATAGGATGTGTTGCTGCAGGAAATGATTTTATTCACATAAACTCCAACGGTGATGTTGAGCCGTGTGCTTTCTGCCACTATTCAGATACCAACATAAACGATAAAACACTGCTGGAAGCACTTCGTTCTCCCTTTTTTAAACATTTTCGCCAAAGAAAACCATTCTCAAATAATTTCCTCACTCCCTGTCCAATGATGGATGTTCCCGAAGAGATTGTTAAGCTCACCTCAAACTCTTCCGTTAAATCTACACACATAATCAATCCGGAAAGCGGCATGGAGCTGGCTGCAAAGACACAGCCCATAGCAGACGCATGGCGGCCTGTGGCAGAAAAAATATATGAAAAGCTACCCGAAGATCAGAAAAGAAGATTCGGGATTCTAAACCGTATTGTTCACTCCGGAAACAAACTAAAAACAGGAGACTAATGTTAAACTACAGATTTAAATACGCAGGATGGTCATTGGTTGTTGTTGCGCTGGTGTTTACGGTGCTTTACTTTGTTTTTAACTTTCGCTTTCAGCTTAGCGTGTTGGCAATCTATTCATCGTTTTTTGAAACAAAGTTCTTTACGGTTATCAGAACAAATTTTGCAGATGAATTAATAGTATTGTTATACATAACAGGATTTGCAATGGTTGTTTTGTCGAGGGATAAAACAGAGTGCGCAGAAGTTGTGAAAATAAGGCATACTGCTATGCAATATGCCTTTATCTCAAATACGGCTCTACAGTTAATTGTTGTACTTTTTGTATATGGGCAGGGTTTTATTGGGTTTCTGGTAATCAACCTTATAACCCTGCCTTTAATCTACACAATTGTCTTTGGCATGCTCAAACGACGGGCTACTTACTCCCGAAACTCTTCATAAACTGTACTCTCTCGAATTTCTCGGGATTACTGATATTCGCATAGTTAAGACGACCTCTGAACTCCCCGATACTTTTAAACCCCTGAGAATCCATAAAGAGGTTAATGTCGGCTATTGCGTTTGAAATCGCATCAGCTCCTTTTTTATATAGTGCAGTACACATCTGAGCTGTTGTTGCCCCTGCCAGAAGCTGTTTTAAGACAATTGTCCCATTATGGACACCTGTGCTTGCAGAGAGGTCTATTCCGGGAACCAGTGCCGACACAATACCCATCCACCTCAACTCTCTCAAAGACTCCTCCTGATGCGAAAAGGCATCTGCAGGAAAGGTTCTCAAGTGTTTTATATCAATATCTGGTGTGTAAAACCTGTTAAACATAACCACAGCCCTGGCTCCGCGACCTTTAAGTCCGCTTACAAAAGCCGGCAGGT
>CAZPFI010000103.1:0-6658 GCA_964585795.1 uncultured Muribaculaceae bacterium
TCCGCTCAAAGATTCCTCCAAGGGGTGTCAGTTTAGAATCCGATCGCGTACAGGCAGTGATTAACAATATAATGCACTATATTACCGAAAGTGATTATTCCGATGCCGGTAAACTGATTCCATCACCTCAGGATTACGATTTCAGAAGAATTCTCAACTGGTAAGATGAGCAATAAGCTTATCATCTATCAGGTTCTCCCGAGATTATTCGGTAACACAAACCAAAACTGCGTTCCGGGTGCCACTCTGGAGATAAACGGATGCGGTAAGCTGAACTTTTTCACACCCCAAATAATTAATAAGATAAAGGATTTGGGATGCACACACATCTGGTTTACAGGTGTGTTAGAGCACGCTACCAAAAGTAATTTCCAGCATGTTGGTATAGAGAAAAACTGCGCCTCCATTGTAAAGGGGGAGGCCGGCTCTCCATACGCAATTACCGACTATTATGACATTGCTCCCTCTTTGGCAACTGATATACCGCGCAGAGTTGCAGAGTTTGAAGATTTGATTGAGAGATGTCACAATTGCGGGCTTAAAGTAATAATTGATTTTGTGCCGAATCATGTTTCAAGAGCGTATAAATCAGATTCAATGCCGGCCTCAGTTGAGAATCTGGGAGAGAGGGATAAGATTGATTATCCCTTTCATCCCATGAATAATTTCTACTATATCCCTGATGTTGAGTTTGTTTCACCTGTAAAATCATCTTTAACAGAGCAATTCTATGAGTATCCGGCTAAGGTTACAGGAAACGACTGTTTTAGCAATTCACCCAATGAGCACGACTGGTTTGAGACTGTGAAGCTTAATTACGGAGTTGATTATCAAAATAATAACAAAGAACACTTTGACCCTGTACCCGATACCTGGTATAAGATGGAGGAGATTATTCTTTTCTGGTGCAGAAAGGGGGTTGACGGATTCAGATGTGATATGGCTCAAATGGTGCCGGTTGCTTTCTGGGGATGGCTTATTGAGAGAGTGAAGAGTGAGTTTGCCAATGTGCTGTTTATAGCTGAATTGTACCAGAAATCACTTTACTTTTCCTATCTGCAAAACGGCAAATTCGACTATCTTTACGATAAAGGTCTGTATGACACATTACGGGAAATTACAGAGGGTAAAAGAACAGCGAATGAGATCTCATATTGCTGGCAATCAATTGATAACATACAAGACAGGGTAGTTAACTTCATTGAGAACCACGACGAGCAAAGGGCTGCATCTCCATTTTTTGCAGGTGATGGTTACAGGGCAATTCCTGCAGTTGCGGTATCACTTATGCTCAACAGAGCTCCTTTTATGCTATATTTTGGACAGGAGCTTGGTGAGAGTGGGATGGAGAGTGAGGGGTACAGCCAACAAGACGGCAGAACCACTATTTACGATTACTGGTCTGTTAAAAGTGTACGGGAGTGGTTATCGGGGCAATCTGACCCGCCACTTAGAGAGTTGTATAAAACGCTGTTAAACATAGCATTGACCCAAAAAGCAATTAACATTGGAGTAACCTTCGACCTTCAGTATGCAAATGCCAATAACCAGAGCTATTATCCGGAGAAGGTATTCTCATTTATGAGAAAAAGCCAATACTCCCTGATTCTTATAACAGCAAACTTCTCTGATTATCCGGTTGATATATCACTTGAAATTCCTGTTGAAGCTTATGAGTTTCTCAATCTTGACAACAACAGAGAGTACTCTGCAACCGATCTTATAACCGGACTCAACTGCAGTGAGATGCTTGTTTCAGGTAAAAAGTACGATGTTACCTTAGAGAAAAATGGTTTTAGAATAATTAAATTTTCACTTTAATTATATCATTCCAATCGGTTGTATATCTGGGTGAAAGAAGGTTCATATTGTACTTGATTTTTTCCACACCCTGAGAGGCAGGATAGAGAGTATCCCTTCCATATCTGCAGTTCATCTCGTCAAGTGTTTTCATCAATCTCGAGTGTGCTGCAACATCTCTTTCGCAAAAGATATTTCCGGGAGTCTCATCCTTCCTGGAGATTTCGCTAAGAATCACACCCGCCTTTTTGTAACCGTAACCCTTTTTAAGGATAGATCTCACAGCTTTACACGACAACTGAACAATATCGAATGTACTGTCAGCCGGTGTTTCAAAGTGAGCTACAACACTCCTGTAGTCTTGCGGAACACTGTTTTTAAATGGATTGGTTAATGCAAAAACTGTAACTCTGCCTGCCACTCCTCTCTGTTTTCGTAGCTTCTCTGCACAGGAGGCGGCAAACTTTGCAACTGCCATTACCACCTGCTCATGTTCGTAAACATCATTGGAGAAACTTCTGCTTGTGCATATTTGTTTCTTTTCCAATAAGTTATCTTCAAATTCGAAAGTGGGTATCCCTTTAAGTTCATTAAGTGTCTTTACACCAACAATGCTCATTTTCATTTTAACCCACTCTGCAGAACACTGCGTAAACTCAAATGCAGTTTTTATATTGTTCCCATACAGCATTTTGGAATACTGTCTTCCTATACCCCAAATATCTTCAACCGGAATGCTTTTTAACACCTTATCAATATCATTCCGGGCCAGCATTACACACCAGTTGTTAAGCCGGGGGTACTTTTTACACAATTTAGCCGATATTTTCGATAGGGTTTTAGTATGAGATACACCCAGACTGATTGGAATTCCAATATCTTTGCGAACAGACAGGGTTGCGCTTTCAACTATCTTCTTTACATCTCTCTCATTAATACCTGTAAGATTAATAAATGCCTCATCTATAGAGTAAACCTCAATAGACGGAAATAACTCTCTGAGTCTCTCCATAACCCTGTGAGACATATCACCATATAGTGCAAAATTGGATGAAAAGACCCGCACATTCTCTCGTTTTACAATCTCCTTTATCTTAAAAACCGGTTCTCCCATCTTAATACCCAGTGCTTTGGCCTCATTTGAGCGTGAAATAATGCAACCGTCATTATTACTGAGCACAATCACAGGAATACCGTTGAGCGAAGGGTTGAAGACTCTTTCGCAGCTAACATAAAAGTTATTGCAATCTGCAAGGCCAAACATTGTCTATAAGAGGTTCAAGAATTTTTACAAAAAGTGTGCTTACAGTTATTGAGGAGAGGTTTGCAATAAGGTCGGTAATGTCAAAATCTCTACTTGAAATTAATCCCTGAAGGCCCTCTGCAAGCAAGGCCAAGAGTATACCGGATAGAAAGATTGCCAATAAAGGTCTTTTAAAGCCGTTTCTCAGCAGTATCTCCCTCAACGCAAGCCATGCAGAGAAGGGATAGGGGAAGAACATTATAAAGTGTATCAGATGGTCGGTTCTAATGAACAGAATGTAAGCCGAAAAGTCAATTTCAGTCTCTTTAAATGAGTAGGTTGACAAAAAGACAACCAGAGAGATATAGACCACAAACAAAATGCGGAACACAAATTCTCTTGACATATACTGCTTATTTATACATTTTTTTTACAAGATAGCGAACAATTCCCCAAATCATAAAATCGTTATCCTTATCTATTTTTATGGGTTTAAATTTCTTATTGGCAGGAATTAACATAATTGAGTCTTTCTCTATACATATTTTTTTAAGGGTAAACTCCCCATCCAGGTAACAGACAGCAATAGCACCATGGTATGGTTGAACCGATTTATCTATTATTAGCAGATCTCCATCATCAATTCCTTCATCTATCATACTCTCACCGCTAACTCTTGCAAAAAAGGTAGATGAAGGGTTCTTAATAAGCTCTTTATTCAAATCGAGACAAATATCGGAATGGTCATCGGCAGGAGAGGGGAAACCCGCCTTAACGGGGCTCTCTGCAACCGAAATGTATAGCGACTCACCTGTGTCGGGAGTAAATATCTCAATTTTTTTTGCCATTGTCTAAGGAATATTTCACAAATATAAGTGATAAACCGGGCTTAGAGAAAAAGATTAAACCTTATATTTGCATCATCGTTAAAAATATTACCAACTAGCCAGTAACTAAATATTTATGAAAAGGATTACGCTTCTGCTTCTACTGTTATCTCTATTTTACACACCCACCTCTGCTTCTGAGATTGAGGGCTCCTGGAAAGGTACACTTAAAATTCAAAACATAAGTCTCAGACTTATTTTCAATATTTCATACTCTGATAATCAGTACTCTGCAACGCTCGACAGCCCCGATCAAGGGGTAAAAGGGATACCTCTCAACTCTGTTTCATTCCAAAACTCAATTCTAAAGATAACTCACCCTGCAATTGCAATGGAGTATAACGGAGTATTTATGGGTGATAAAATTGTGGGAACCTACAAACAGGGAGACTTCTCTGCAGCTCTCACACTTATTCCATTTATTGATGACGGTTGGGACAGACCTCAGGAACCAAGACCTCCGTTCTCATATAAAGAGGAAGAGGTGCTTGTTGTAAATAAGAGAGACAGCATAGTTTTGGCCGGAACACTTACACTGCCCAAAGAGAGAGATAGTTACAACGCAGTTATCCTCATCTCTGGGAGCGGTGCCCAGAACAGAGACCAGGAGATAGCCGGTCATAAACCCTTTAAGGTTATTGCCCACCATCTTTCAGAAAACGGAATAGCTGTCTTACGCATAGATGACAGGGGCTTTGGCCAATCGGGAGGTAATTTTGCAACCGCAACCACAACAGATTTTGCAGAGGATGTTCAGTGGGCGTACAATTTCCTCTCTCAAAGGCCTGATATTAATAAAATTGGACTTATAGGACACAGCGAAGGGGGTACGGTTGCCTCTCTGGTTGCTTCGCAGAACAGCAATATTGCATTTATTGTACTGCTCGCCTCCCCGGGAATGGAAGGGCGAGAAATAATAAATGCTCAACAAGAGCTAATTGCAAAAGCTACAGGGGCATATAATGACGAATCGAAGGTCTTCTTCGACCTCAATAAAAAGCTGCTGGAATTGGTTACACCCGATAGAGATAACCGGGAAATTGAGGAGGAGCTCTTTAGCACTTTGAAGGCAGCCGCGCCTTCCGGTTTTCCGGATTCCGAAATCAGAAAACAGGTTAAGACCTTAACCACTCCATGGATGAAGTTCTTTCTCAATTACAATCCCCTGGACGCAGTTAAGGGGGTAAAATGCCCTGTTTTAGCTGTTGGAGGAACAAAAGATTTGCAGGTTCCGTCTAAAGAGAATTTAGATTTGATATTCAATGCTTTAACAGGCGAAAACAGATTAAGTAACAATAATGTTACTACATACAACAATAAAGTTAAAACAATTGAATACGAGGGATTAAACCATTTATTTCAAAAATGTGATACAGGTATTCCTGCAAACTACTCCTCAATACGCGAAACATTCAATCAGGAGGTTCTGAACGATATTCTCACCTGGATTAAAGAACTGGATTAAAGTATTGGAATAGAAAATTATAATTATAAACTCTATTAAAAAACTGTAATAAAGCTAGTTAATATAAATCACGCTTTGATATTCCGATTTATCACGGTCTTTAACAGCAATTACAATATAGTTTTTACCCTTTTGTCCTGTAAAGGATAGAGAGGTTGTAATGGTGCTTAACTCAGCACTCCAGCTGTTGGTTTTATTGATTCTCTCCAGTTGATATACAGCATATCCGGTAGCAGACTCAATCTGGTTCCAGGTGATTGTATTGCCCGACAAGGTTGTCTGTGGCTTCTGGAGCACAACTGCCTGGGTGTTGACAAATTTGGGAACCAGTGAAGGACTTTTGTAAATATTTGATGTTATGTAGTTTCCAAGACTTACAGCAACAATGTGATTTGTCCTGAACCAGCAATTACCGTACACATTTGACAGACTTCTTCCAAGGTTAACCTGATTTACAAACTGAATAGGATTGGAAAAAGCAGGGTAGTTACTGTCACCGTGTTTATATGCAGCAATACCCGGAACCACCGGAACTCCCTCCGACTGACTGTTCCAAAAGCGGATGTTTGTGTCGAAATCGGCGGTTGAGTGGCCTATCTCCCAGTATATCTGAGGTGCAAGGTAGTCTATAAGCTTACTTCTCATCCAGGTAACTGCATTTGCATAGACTGTAAGAGCGTTGGCGTTTGTTCCCATTGGCGATATCCCAAATGTGACCCTTGGCCTGGTATTTTTAATGGTATTCTGCACATCCATAACCATCCGGTTAACATTCTCTTCTCGCCAGGTATGAATGTTTGCACCGCCTGCATACTGGTTGTATGCATCGGTATCGTTGAAAACAAACGGATTGGTAGTCGATCTTGAGCCATAAGGGTAGAAATAGTCGTCGAAATGGATACCGTCAACATCATAGTTGTCCAGAATCTCTTTAACTATGTCGCAAATGTGTGCCCGAACCTGAGGCAGACCGGGATTCCAGTACCTTACATTTTCGAACACCACATACCAGTCGGGATGTTGGAGAGCAGGGTGATTTGGTGCAAAATAGCCGGTGTTTGACCCAACTCTGTATGGATTTAGCCAGGCGTGCAGCTCCATGCCTCTTTCGCGGGCTGCATTTATTGCTACCTGCAAAGGGTCGTATCCCGGATCGACACCCTGAGTGCCAGTAATGTAGTGTGACCAAGGTACCAGTTGTGAGTTGTAGAACGCATCGGAGGATGTTCTTACCTGGAACAGGATTACATTAATGTTCAGAGA
>CAZPFI010000104.1:0-6642 GCA_964585795.1 uncultured Muribaculaceae bacterium
CCTCTACCGGGATTGTTGCGTGACCGCATCCAAAGGTGTGCACCCATCTTCCTTTCTCAATTGAGTCGGCCATAAGGGTAGCTGCCTTTTTAATGTTTTCCAGTTGAGAACCCTCTATCCGGGACATTACATCTCTTGCGTTTTTTAACCATTCTAGTGCTAACATAACTTCTTAAAATTTAATATATTAATTTGCTTATCGCCTTTTTGTAACAGTGATATTAATCAGGTAGAGAGATGCAATGAATAGAGTACATCCTATAACCATGACGGGGAAAAACTTCAGGGAGAGAAATCCAACCAGAAGGTTTAAAAGAGTATTGCCTGTTAATGCAATTACGAGGGCAAAACTGAATGCTGTACCTGACATCTCTTTATACCTCTCACCAATCTCCGACAAAACAACCGGGAAGGTAGATGCGAAGCCCAGACCCATCATAAATGAGCCTATAAGGGCAATTGTGGCGTTAGGGAAGAGGGTTAACAGGTATATTCCGACTGATGCCGTAAGCATGCTTGTTAGCAGAACTACCTTTTTAGATAGTAATTTGAGTAAAACACTCAGAGCCAGACGACCAACTCCCACACCCAGGATAATTGCACTTAATGCAAACATCGAGCTTCTTGATTCAATTCCCAGCTGTTCTCCAAGGAATGTGGGCATCCAGTTATTACTTATGCCCTCAAGGCCACTCTGGAAGAACAGAGTGAAACTCAACAGCAGAATTGCCGGTTCTTTGGCCATGGTTAGCACTCTCTTCAGAGGAAATCCCTGCTTAAATTTTGCTTCCGGGAAAGAGATAAACAGATAAACAATAACAGATAGCATCATTATTATACCTGCTCCCGCTACTATGGATGTATAACTCAAACTCCTGGAAAGAGTTGCAAACAGGAGGGGAATTGTTATTGCTCCTACTGTATAAAAAACTCCAAGCAGACTTAGGTTTGAGGAGCGGTTACTATCGTCTGAAATATCGGATACCAGTGCGTTGGTCAGTCCGTTTAGTATTCCGCCTCCAAACCCTATAAGGAAAATTGCGAATCTTATTGCTGTTATGCTCTCCATAAAGGCCAACATCTCCAGTCCTACAACGGTAATAACACTTGATATGATAATCAGACTCTTATAACCAAAACGGTCTATAACAGGGCCAAAAAGAACCGACCCCAGCAATATTCCAAGAGGCAGAAGTCCCGCCAGTGTTGAGGCAACGGTTGTGTCAAACTTGAATTTATCAATAAGAGAGGGAAGAACTGCACCCATAATCACGAATGCAACTCCAAAAAAAACCATTCCTGTAAAACCGGCTGCAAGTACAGGTGCCTTATTAACTGTTTTATTCATTGGATTAAAAATGATTTGTTACTTTTAGCTTTTTACTCTATTTGTGGTTAAGGGAATTTACATATCCAATTCTGGCTATAGCCCCAGCACCATAAAGACCTGCAATATCCGGAAGTGAGGTTGGTGCGAATTTACACTGTTTAATTGCAATAGGTTGTGCCCACTTTAATGCCTCTGTGTAGATGTTGTCAATAAAACGGGCCGCCGGCCCGAAAATCCCCCCGCCGAATATAATCATTTCGGGATTGAATAAACTTACAAAATTGGCGGCAGCCATACCCCACATCTCTATTGCCATGTTTATTACCTCTTTGGCCACAGGGTCATCCTTTTCCAATGCATCAAAAACATCTCTTGCAGTAATTTTTGCAGGATCGATATCTCTAAAATAACCTGTATTGTCTCCGTTACCAATCTTCTGTTCAACTATCTTCTTGGTCTGCAGGGCAATTCCTGTACCGGAACAATGACTTTCAAAGCAGCCGCAGGAATCCCACTCTTTGTTATAGGGTTGCTTCAATGCCATCCATCCGGTTGCACCGACAATGTCCGAAGCTCCGTGAAGAACTCTTCCGTCTATCAGAATGCCGGCACCAATACCGGTGCCAACAGCAATAAAAACAGCATTCTGACAACCTTTGGCAACCCCCTGGCTGGATTCTCCAAGTATATAGCATGTTCTGTCGCTCTCTACCATAACAGTAGTGTTTGTGTACCTCTCCTGAATTTTTTCCCGTAAAGGATAATTTTCCCAACCGGGAATATTAGGCGCCCATACTGTTTCTGTTTTTGAATAAGCTATTCCCGGAACACATATACCTATGCTCTTTTTGTGCTCCTGACCTATAGATCCCCTCTCCATTAGTAAATCACACAGTGTAAAAATTCTATCTGCAACTAAATCTCCCCCCCGTCCCTCAAGGTATAGTGTCTCGCTTAACAACATTACATTGTTCTCGGTAAAAAGACCTCCCGATATTTTTGTTCCTCCCAGATCTACTCCAATGTAAACCATTTTTTCTTTTTTTTGTATGGTTATATAATTACTGCTCCTTTGATTTTAAGTGCCTCCAGAACTTCTATGTGTCTTTGGTAATTAACATAAGCCAAAGCATTAGAGAGTATGGTTACCTGAAATCCCTCGGATAGAAGTTCGGAAGCAGTTTCGTTTACACAGTACTCTGTTGTTATTCCGCTTATTATTATTTTTTTAACTCCTTCTTTTTTAAGATGTTCAACAAGTAAGTCACCCGATTCTGAAGCTGCGTGAAAACCAGAATACTGTTCGCTTCCGGCATCCTCTCCTTTGTTAAGAGTATTTGTTTTGTTTGGACGCGATTTTGGGTCTGCTATCTTTGTATAGAAGCTACTATGAATTTCTGCCCCATGTGTGCCTTTTATGCAGTGTGGAGGCCAAATGCCACCATTCTCCTTAAAGGAGCAGTGATCGGGTGGGTGGGAGTCGCAAATGTATAAAACCAGATTAACCGGATTTGAATTAATATAATCAACGGAGTTGTCAACAGAATTCTGTGCATTGAGACACGCCAGGGAACCATCAATAAAATCGTAAAGCATATCAACTACGATATGTGCTGTGTCATTTGGAACGGGAGTCATAAAAATCTTTTATCTCTTTAACAAGTGAATCAATCAGTTTGTTCTTTAAATCGTAAAGCTGGTCTGAGATATCGACTTTATAGGTATGCGGATTTATCAATCTTCTCTGAGTTTCGTTTAACGATTGCAGGTTGCTAAGATAATAATTTCTGCTTTGCTTAACATCGGTTTTTGGCTCAACTATCCTTCCATTCTCCATAACTTTTTGTTGTAGAATGCTATAGCTGTAGGAGCCCTCCTCAAAAAAGGTTGTTTTGGTAAAATCGTATTCGTCCCGTATTGTTATTGAACTGCCGTGTTCAATCATCTCCGATGTACTATCTCCTTTGAGACAAGTAACATCTGCTTTAAAGAGCCCGTTTTTAATCAATCTGTATGTTAACTGAAATCCGGGATTTATAGCTTTTGTAATATCTTCAGACCTTTTCAGAACTCCCTCTCCATCTATCTCAACAAGCTTATAAACATTGCCGAAGCATGGGTTGTGTTTACTGGTAGAGATGGCATCACCAACACCGTATGCATCTATTTTTGCACCCTGCCTCTCTATCTCTGTTATTATGTACTCGTCGAGTGAGTTTGTTGCAAATATTTTACATTTTTTTAACCCTGCTTTGTCCAGTTGCTCCCTGCACTCAATTGACAGGTATGTCAGATCGCCACTGTCCAGTCTGATACCATAGCCGGCAGGATAATTGTCGTCAATTGAGTTTTGCCTGAAGGAGTCTAATGCATTTATTAAACCGCATCTTAGAGTGTCGTAAGTGTCTATTAATAAAATTATTGGCTCTCCAAAGTGACTTTTAATATAACTGTCAAATGCTCTTTTTTCACCCTCAATTGAGTTGCCGAAAGCGGTCACATAACTGTGGGCCATTGTTCCTGACGCATTAATGTCAAAGAGGTTGGAGGTGATAATGTTTGATGTATTAAAACACCCTCCGATAAAAGCTGCCTTAGCCCCGAATACTGCTGCCCAGGGTCCGTGTGCCCTTCTGGAACCGAATTCACTAACCGGTTTTGATGTTGAACGGGAGACTCTTGATGCTTTTGTGGCTACTGCCATCTGGTGATTCATTATACATAACAGCGGTGTCTCAAGCACCTGTGCCTCTATAAGAGAGCTTTCAACAATAATTACCGGTTGTGAGGGGAAGACTATCTCACCCTCTCTCATGGCGTATATATTGCCCGTGAATTTGAGTGAAGCGAGGTAGTTTCTGTATTCGCGATAATGATCTCCGGGCAGGAATTTACTGAAGAACTGTTCATTTTCCGAGCCTAGTCCTTCAACCATCTCCAGGATCTCTTCAATTCCTGATACAACTGCCCAGTTATTATTGTCGGGAGCACTACGGTAGAAAAGATTAAAGACAGCCCTTTTGTGCTCCAAACCTGAATCTATGTAAGTTTTACCCATAGTATACTGGTACTTATCGGAGCAATATGATATATTTATCGGCATTTTCATTTGAATCTACTCTGATGGTTTTTTAAATAGTTCGGCTGCTACAAAATCCTGAAGTGTATGCAGTATAATAAGCGGATAAATTGACCCCAGTACAGGATAGATTAATGAGAGAAATAGTCCTGCAACTGCTGGTTTTATAACCTCTTTTCCCTGATAGAGGTGCCCTAGAGAGAAAAGAATGGAAGATACAACAATTGCTGTAAATATTCCAGCATTTGGAAAAAGAAGAGGAATTGCAAAAAACAGGTATCCGCGATACTGTAACTCTTCGGTTATTCCTGCGGTTAAGGATAGAAATCGCCATAATCTCTTCTCTTTTGAACTTACAGGAAGCAGCGTGCGAATAGAGGATGCAACTCTTTTTGCGTGGTGTTCCCTCACATTTTCGAAAAACCGAAACGAAATTATGCAAAATATGTTGTAGAGAAAATATGCAGCGGATGCAATCCATCCTGTTAAATAGAGCCACTGAGGGATATTAAAGGACCTGGAGGGAAATACAAAACCAAGATCTTTTAAAGAGAAACCCTGTAAGAGAATAGCTGTAAGTATTACTGAGGCGGGTATCCATGCCCAAATTATTGAACTAAGGTAGAAGTGCGATTTTGTTATTTTGCCGGATACTATACCACTTCTCAGCCGGTTTCCCTGTATGTAACCGGTAACAGGATATGCCACTGCCATTAAAAGAACGACAAAGAAAAAAAATGAAAGTTTTATTGAGTAAGCAGTGGTGGTCATTTTAAAAAAGAGATTTACGCAAAAACCGGGGGCTTAACTTAACTCTTACATCTGCTGCACTTACCTCTGTAATAAGACTATATCCACCAATCAACCGCTGTATGAGCCACCCCCGGTTAGCGAAAATTCTCTTCGTAACTACATTAAATGCAAAAATCATTCCAATTATTTTTTTGAAAAGAAGTAGGATGCTCTTCTCATGTCGGTATGCGACTTGAATGGTTTTGGCGGAGAGAGATATAACTCTAAAAATTTATAAATTGAAAACCTTATCTCGGTAGATTCCCGGGTATCAATCCTGTCAAATCCGTGTCCACCTGCAATATCCTGAAAAACTTTGTAATCAAAGATTTTGTTATGTGCTTTGAGAGAGTCAATCATCAGTAGCACCTCCTCTACATATACATCATTATCGTTTGTGTTTGTATGTATAAGAAGTGGCTTTGAAAGATCTCTTGCATAGGTTGAAGGAGAGCGGCGACGGTACTCCTCGGGGTCTTCCGCGATTGTACGGCCAATGTGATAATCTGCTGTAAAATAAGCAGTATACTCGGGACCGTGTGATGCAAGTCTGTTTGCCAGATCGCTAACAGGTACACCTGCGAATGCACAGTTGTACATGTTGGGATAACGCAGGATATTCATCAATGCTATCATACCTCCGTGACTCCATCCAATAATCCCAACTCTCGTAGAGTCAACAATATGGTAGTTTTCAATCATATAGTCACGGCTAACCAGCACATCTTCGTTTTCAAGACCTCCGTAATCAATATTCTGATATGTGGCTCTTCCATACCCTGTGCTACCTCTGTATTCTGCCGAAACAACAATGTACCCCTGTGCAACCAACTCTCTAACAATATGTGCGTAATAGGTTGAAAAATCGGCGTGTATTCCACTGTGAGGTAGTACAATCAAAGGGTATTTTTTAGAAGAATCAACTGCCCGGGGTATAAATACATATGAGTAAAACTGCAGAGGGTTTGCAGCAAATCTGTCATCTTCTCTCAGGGGCTTCCATCTTGGAGGGCCTGTAAGACGCACTTTATCTACATATGCAATATCTTCCAGTTTTTTGTGCCACATAAGATCATCAACTCTTTTTATAACCTGATCGAATGTGTGTCGATAATTTTCTACCTGCCTTTTCAGTGACTGGATCTCCTGCATCAGCTGATGATTGGTGATATCCTGCTGTGAAGTGTTGATACTGTTCTGACCTGCTGCAGTATTTATAATCAATGACATAAACAGGCCTAAGAGTGTGACGGACAAAATCCAATATTTCATTTTATATTTTTATTTAAAAGTAACAACAATTGATCAGAAGTTCAAAAAAAAAGAGGGTGCTGAAAACCATTTCATCACCCTGCTCTCTAATACATTGCTTAATAATGCTATTTCACCTCTTCGAAATCGACATCGGTTACCTCCTTGTCTCCTTCTCCCGGCTGTCTGT
>CAZPFI010000105.1:0-6584 GCA_964585795.1 uncultured Muribaculaceae bacterium
CATACCCACAATCACAGCCAGAACAATAAGGGCAAGGGTATCTGTAATAACCGTTCCTCCAACGGTGATATTTACCGCTCTGTTCTTGATTACCCCAAATTTACTAACTATTGGATAGGCAAGGAGAGTATGTGATGCAAACATACTTGCCAGAAGAACAGATGTAGGGATGGAAAAATTTAGAAGATATATACCTGCAATGGTTCCGACAGACATCGGTATTAAGAAGGTAAGCATACCAAAGATAAGACTCTTGCGGCTATTCTTTTTAAATTCGGCAAGATCTATCTCTATGCCGGCAAGGAACATTATGTAAAGCAATCCTACAGTTCCAAACAGCAGAATACTGCTGTCTCTCTCCATAAGATAAAAACCATTGGGCCCTATAGCAGCTCCTGCAATGATAAGACCTATAAGATGAGGAATCTTGAGCTTATTTAATATTATTGGCGCAAAGAGAATTATAAACAGAATGAGAGAAAAAATAAGTACAGGATTATTAAGGGGAAACTGTATGTTTATTGCAAATGGCATATTTATCATCTTTAAGGATTTTAAAAACTAAATAAGAGGACTGAGCAGACGGGCAAATGACTCTTTAATTTTATTTTTGGTACTTCTTTTTGCCCATTTTGAACTGGCCAGTGGCTTACAGGTATCAATATCTTTCAAAAACTGATTTTCTATTAGTTGCGATACTTCGGGGTTGTATATTATGCCTGTAATTTCAAAATTGTGATCGAGAGAGCGGTTATCCATATTTGCCGACCCTACAATACAGAACTTACCGTCAATAGAGATAACCTTGGAGTGATTAAACCCTTTTGAGTACAGATATACTTTAACGCCGGCATCCAACAGTTCTGTTGCATATGACATAGTACACCAATGAGCTATGCTTGTATCAGATTTTTCAGACAGCATCAGCGATACCTGCACCCCGCCCAATGACGCAATCTTGATTGCATTAAGAATGGATTCGTTAGGAGTGAAATAGGGAGTAATTATGTAAATGTAATTTTTTGCTTTGGATATTGCTGCCAGGTAGCACTGCATAATACTGGCCCAATCGCTGTCAGGCCCCGATGTAATTATCTGTGAATAAATCTGCCTGTTATGTGATGTGAGTTCGAAGTGCTCGTCTGATAAAGGGACCGGATAGTATTTTTTTCTTTTTTTGAACTGCTGATTAATAATAAAATATCTATCCAAAAGAAAGCTGGATTGCATTGCGGAAACTGCATCTCCCTTCATCTTTATATGAGTGTCCCGCCACTCTTTGAAATTACCTCCGTAATAATAACGATCTGCAATATTAACACCTCCGATATAGCCCTCAACTCCATCAGTTATCAATATTTTTCTGTGGTTCCTGTAATTGAATTTGGATATGGGAGTGAGAATCTTCACTGGTGAGAAGTTTAACAACTCTATCCCGTTTTTGGTAAGATCTGACTTGTATTCAGAGGTGAGAGCCCAACACCCGACATCGTCATAAATAACACGCACCTCCACCCCCTCCTGTGCTTTTTTAATAAGAAGTTCTTTGAATCGCTTGCCGGTTGTGTCGTCTTCAATAATATAGGATTGAAGATGTATGTGCTGCCTGGCCTCTTCTATAGAACGGTACATTGCATCAAGTGCCTCTTTACCGGTAAAATAGACCTCGATACTGCTGTTGGTTCCAAGAATACTTCTGCTGCCTGTCAGGTTGAGAATTATCAGTTTTTTATAGGATCTGATAGATTCGGGAAGATAAGTTGTACTTGTTTTAAGCTGCTTAAGCTGGTTATTGGCAAGAAGTCGTCTCACCCTCTCATCCCTGACACCTTTCCTGTTAAATATCTTTCTTTTTCTGAAGTTCTGTCCAAATAAAAGATAAACCATAAGACCAAGATAGGGAACCAGAAGAATAACTACAATCCATGAGAGTGATTTTACGGGATCGAGTCTCCTGTAAACTATCCTCAATGACGCGTAAATGGCAATTACCAGATACAGCAGGTACATTATTATGGATATCAGCTCCTGAAATGTCATATTTATAAAAAATTAAAGACATTAACATTTATAAGCAGTATACATGATGACAACACCTCCGGTTAAGGGTTTAAAATCCACATCCGTAAAATTAAGATGCTGAAGTTCCGATGTAAACTCACCATACTGAGGGAAAGTACCAACAGATTTGGGGAGATAGTTGTATGCATTTTTGTCTTTGGAGATTAATCTGCCAATAACTGGAAGAAGTTTTAAAAAATAGATATTAAAAAGCCATCTCCATATCCTGTTCTTAGGTGTGGCAAACTCTAGAATAGCAAGCATTCCTCCCTTTTTAAGAACTCTGTTTATCTCAAGCAGAGACTCTCCTCTTTTTTCGAAGTTGCGAATTCCGAATCCTATAGTAACAGCATCAAAAAGGTTGTCGGGAAAAGGAATAGAGTGGGCAGATGCTATTATATAGGATGGAGTTGGAGTTATTTTGCTGCTTTTTTGTTTTGCAATTTCAACCATTTTCGCTGCAAAGTCCAGGCCGGTTACCTCAATTTTTTGTTTTGCTAAAGCGATGGTTAAATCACCCGTTCCGCAGGCAATATCTAGAACTTTTACAGGTTTTTTTTTAATTAGCTTTTTTACAAGAAGAGCCCGCCATCTTCTATCTATACCAAAAGAAAGCAGGTGGTTAAGAAAGTCGTAACTTCCTGCAATGCTATTAAACATAGCAGATATCTTTTCACTCTCTTTATTAAGACCCACTGACATTGTCTAATCCAGGTAATCTTCAATATAGCCGAAGGAGAGATCGTCTACCCTGAGTTCGCCCTTTGTTACATGACCCAGTAAGGTGATCTCCAGGCCATTGGTATAAATATAATCTACAAACTTACCCTCTGTTGCTGAGGTGACACTAACCAGAATAGAGTGGTTATTGTCATTAAACAGAAACTCTTTCTCACTGATTTCAGAGTCTGAGGTTATATCAAAACCAAGTTTGTTAACTGCACAACACTCTATTAAACCACAGAAAAGACCTCCTTTCTCTAAAGTGTGGGCGCTTGAAATAAGTTCATTTTCAATAGCATCTAAAACAACTTCAACCGTAGAACTGTTGTCATCTTCGCCTCCTTTGTAATCTCCGAGCAGATATATTGTATCACCCTTTTTCTTAAAGTTCATCGGTACTCTGCTTTTACCTTTTGAAAACAGAATGTTATATGGATTCTTTGAGTAACCGGAAATAGTTTCGTGGAGTTCTGTACTCTGAGAAAGTATCTCTGCTATCTCTGCAAGATTTTCTGTTTGGGAAATCTGTTTTTTGAAATTTTAATTCATCTCAAATGGTTTTATTTTTTGCTAAGTTACAAAAAAATATTCTATATTTGCAGTCCCTAAGCCCAGATGGTGAAATTGGTAGACACGCTACTTTGAGGGGGTAGTGCCGGTTACGGTGTGCAAGTTCGAGTCTTGTTCTGGGCACCAATAAAACAGGAGGATAACAAATTATTAATTGAGTTATCCTCCTGTTTTTTGTGTTAATTACTATTTTAAAGGAGAGTCGGGCTCTTTCTTCATATAATTGTACTCCAGGCGGTCAACCAGACGGGGAAAAAATTTATTCAATAACACTACAAGCTTACCCACAAGGGTGAGAATTACCTGAGGACGCCTTTTTATAACACCCTGCACAAGAAGTTGTGCACACCTCTCCGCACTCATCATTTTTTCTTCGTTTCTGGGAGTTTCTCCCTGACGAGATCCATTGGCTACCAGCGCGTTCTCTCTTATTTTTGAGGTGGTAAAACCGGGAGCAAAAGTCATTACATGCAGATTGTCTTTGAGATGTTCAATCCGGAGTGTGTCGAGAAAACCGTAAACGGCAAATTTCGAGGCAGAGTACCCTGTACGAGCCGGCAAACCCTTATAACCGGCAATAGAGATAACTCCTACAACCGACCCTTTACTATTTAAAAGATATGGTAAAGCATATTTTGTACAATAGACAGTTCCCCAGAAATTGACATCCATTAGATTCTTTAAAACATCCAGATTAAGGTCTTTAAACAGAGCTCTCATGGATATTCCGGCATTATTTATCAGAATATCAATTCTTCCAAATCTTTCTATGGTTTTATCTATAAGATTTTTACAATCAGCTTCAATGGTAACATCACATTTTATGGACAAAACAGGTCCTGCTGTAGAGAGCTCCTCTTCCAACTCCTTTAACAGCTCCTCTCTTCGAGCTGCAATAACAAGAAGAGACCCGGCTGCCGAAAACTCTCTTGCAGCAGCATTGCCTATACCGGAGCTGGCTCCGGTTATTATTACAACCTTGCCATTAAGCATTTTAAACAGTTTTCTCTACTGCCATATCTTTCATTTCATCACCTTTGTAATGACCTGAACTTAATTTTTTCTGAATCTCTCCAAAAGCATTAAGAGTGTAATTGACATCATCCATAGAGTGCATCGCAGTAGGTATCAGACGGAACATTATTACTCCTTTTGGAACCACAGGATATACAACTACAGAGCAGAAGATCTTGTAGTTCGATCTCAAATCTACAAGTATATTGGTTGCCTCAATAACATCTCCTTCAAGAAAAACAGGGGTAACGCAGGCTTCGGCCTTTCCTATGTTGAAACCTCTCTCCCTTAATCCTTTCTGCATTGCTCTTGTGATAGTCCATAATTTTTCACGAAGTTCCGGCATTGAACGGATCATATCCAGTCTTTTAAGTGCACCCTCTACCAGTGGCATCGGTAAAGATTTTGCATAAATCTGAGACCTGAGGTTATACCTTAAATAGTTAATAATATCCTTTGGTCCTGCAACAAACCCTCCGATGCATGCCATTGCCTTTGCAAAGGCCCCAAAATAGAGGTCTATCTCGTCAATAACATTGTAATATTCCGATGTGCCTCTTCCATTATCCCCCATAACTCCAAAACCGTGAGCATCATCAATAAGAATTCGGAACTTATACTTTTTCTTAAGTTCTACAATTTTATCCAGAATACCAAGATCTCCCGTCATTCCATAAACTCCTTCAGTAATGAGAAGGATGCCACCGCCTGTCTCAGCAACAATTTTTGTAGCCCTTTCAAGAGCTTTTTCGCACTTCTCTATGTTGTTGTGAGGATATACAATTCTTTGACCCATATGCAGACGCACACCATCCATTATACATGCATGTGCTTCTGAATCATATACAATAATATCGTGACGGTTGACCAAAGCATCAATTGTAGAAACCATTCCCTGGTAGCCGAAATTGAAAAGATAGGCATCTTCTTTAAGCTCAAACTGTGCAAGTTCTCTTTCAAGTTGTTCATGAAGTGAGGTGTGTCCCGACATCATTCTTGCTCCCATTGGATAAGCCAAACCCCATTTTTGAGTAGCTTCGGTGTCTGTTTTCCTTACTTCCGGGTGATTTGCAAGCCCAAGGTAATTATTGAATGTCCAGGCAAGCATCTCAGTTCCGTTGAACATCATTCTTGGCTCAATCTGTCCTTCCAGTTTAGGAAACATATAGTAGCCGTGTGCTTTTTTGCGGTACTGACCAAGAGGACCACCCTCATCATTTCTGATTCTTTCGAAAATATCCATGTTTATTATTTTTATGTGTATCTTATTCTTTGACCAATCCTTAGGATTGAAGTTCTTTTAATTCCATTCAGTGCACATAGTCTGGCAATTGATATGCCGGTTCTTTGTGATATTCTTCCAAGCGTATCTCCGCTGCGCACAGTCCAGAAGCGAATTTTATCAATCTCCTTTTTATACTCAAAATGCTCTGCATTGAGAAGTAGTATCTGATTCCTTAGGGCGAATGATTCAAAATCTATTATATCGTTGGGATTTATAGGATTGCCAAGATATCTTACCTCGAAATGGAGGTGGTATCCGGTTGAGCGTCCTGTATTTCCACCCATACCCACCGGTGTTCCTGCAAGTATAGTATCACCAGGAATAACAGTTATTTTGTTTAGGTGTGCATACAGAGTTTCAAGCCCGTTAAAATGTCTTACCAATACATAAAATCCGTAATCTCTTGCTCTTTTGGTAATTCTAACTACTCCGTCAAATGCATTGTAAACACTGTCTCCACGGTGCACTTTGAGGTCAATTCCGTAATGGTGTCTCCATCTTCTGAAGCCGAAGTTGGATGTAACATAACTTATTGTCGGAGGGTAATAGCTGCTGAGATCAATCTTAACCGTGTCTTTCATGTCAGTAAGATTTACCTGGTAGGGATTAATCTTTGTATCACTCCAGATGTCATACTCTTCCGGCATATCCGAGAATTCGATAGATCTGATAAAATCCGAAATCTTTACAATTTTTCCGGGGGGGTCCAGATCGAAAACAGTACCTTTTAATGAGGGTTTAAACGGAACAGGGTCGGGCAGAGGTGCTGCCGGAACAATTACAACCGGTGCATTTAAGTTTCTTCTTCTTGAAAATGCCTCTGATTCGTTAATGATTAGAAATAGAGCAATAATCAGAAGTATCTTTTTGAAATAGTTATGCATCAATATTTGCGTATTTTGCGTGGGTTTCAATAAACTCTCTCCTTGGA
>CAZPFI010000106.1:0-361 GCA_964585795.1 uncultured Muribaculaceae bacterium
GGCCATCCAAGAGCATCCAAAATCGCTTTGTGTGCATTAGGGCTGTAGTAAGTATTGGCAGTTGCAATTCTGGTTAGTGGGCTCAATATAATGCAGTTGTAGGTTCTTATAAAGTTAGCTGTAGCAGGGTACATTGCAAGCATGTTACTCCATGTAAGCACGCCTGTTTTATACTCATTTGAGCCAACTTTTAGATGTTGAGAATCCTTTAACCGTAATGTCACTTTAACTGCAGCATTATCCAGTGCGGCATCTCTTGTAAGTTCGAATCTTATTCTGCCATACCGTTCTCCTGCCGGAATAACAGCATCAATTATACGATACTGCGAT
The DNA here is from genome assembly GCA_964585795.1 of uncultured Muribaculaceae bacterium. Taxonomy (GTDB): domain Bacteria; phylum Bacteroidota; class Bacteroidia; order Bacteroidales; family UBA932; genus Bact-08. The sequence continues at coordinate 331 of CAZPFI010000106.1, forward strand.
GTTAGAGCAGTTGTTTCACCTGCAACTATAT
>CAZPFI010000106.1:371-6527 GCA_964585795.1 uncultured Muribaculaceae bacterium
TCTTTCAAAATTAACAGAGTCACCCGATACTCTTACAGGAAAGTCAATAATATACTTCTCTTGTGTAAGCGGAATGTTAAGGAAAGATTCATTCACATAATATGTTCTGTCAGATGCATTGTATCCTCTGTAGGTTCTTGCATCTCCTGCTCCGGGAAACATAACCCCGCTGTCGGTAATATCAAAGAGCAGCAGGTCGTCTTTCTGGCAGCCGGAAACGGCCAGAATTGCGACAAATAAAAACAGATATTTTAATTTATTTTTCATAATTAACTTTTTAAATATTACTGGTTTCTTCCCATTTGAAGTTCGGTTGCAGGATACGGCAGTACATAAACTGCATCGGTAGCACTCTCGTTATAACCTGGGATTGTCTCCTTACCAAGGCGTTTGTAAAGATAGAACATCACCCCTTCGCAATAGAACTCTTTGGCATACTCCTTTACAATCTCGTTCATAATAACATTTGCGTCTGTTGATGTGAGATTTACAGTTATACCGCGTTTTTGTCTTACTGTGTTCAACAGAGAGACGGCTGTGGCTAAATCGGGATTTTGCTTTTTAACATTACACTCGGCTGCAATGTAATAGGCCTCGGGAATACGCAACAGTGGTATATAGTTGCGAGTTATTGCCGTACTTGTTGTTCCAAAATATTTAAGCGGTGTATATGCATTCTTTCCGTCAAGCATTACAGAGTTCTGAATAAATTGTTTTGCAAATCTGAAATCGGTATTGCCAATCCCCTCTGCCTCGTAGATACTCATAATTCTGTTGTGGGAAACATATTGTGCCTTAACATCACCTGCTGCAATTATATTGAGTTTAAAGTAATCTGCAGTTCTGGCTGTCAGGTTCTGAGTATTAAGTGACATAAGGTGCTCCGATTTCATTATCATATCATCGGTTACACTTGTGCTGTTTGTCCAGCTTATTACTCCATTCGACTCAGCTTCTGCTATTACTTTATTGGCCAGCACCAGTGCTTTGGAAATACTCTCCTGGCTGCCCTCCCACATGTAAACTCTTGCAAGAAGCAAGCTGGTAGCGTAGTAATTAAACTTCTGCTGACGGTTATTATAGAACCCGTCTATGTTAACCTCGTTGTAGAAGGATGACGGATGTAGCTGGGTTACCGGATCAATAGCCAAAAGTGCCAGAGCATCTGTCAAATCCTTAACAATAAGGTTAATGGTTGCAGCGTAACCCTGTTGGGGAGTCATCTCTTTAGCCAGTTCCGTAACATAAGGTATTGCCGATTTTGAAGCAATGTCAGTTCTGTTGGCCAGATTTCCGTAGCCGTACAATCTGAGAAGATCGAAGTGCATAAAACCTCTTATTGCAAGTAGCTCTCCCTTTATCAACTGGTAGTTGATATTGTCGAGTAATGCTTTGTTTAATTCGATATATTTGAGGGCATTGTTTGCGTTAGCAATCACATTATACCCCTTTGCCCACACATTATTTATGTACGAAAGCGCATTGTTTGAGGTGTAGTTGTAGCGCGATATGTAGTAGTCGTTACTTGTAGAGGCCTGAAGCTCTACAAACTGACCAGCCATAAGTTCGATTGTTGACCACGAAAGTGCTCTTCCGTAAAGCATTTCATCGGTCATTGCAATGTAACACCCGATGAGGGCCTGTTGAAAGCCATCAACAGAGTTGAATTGTGCCTCCTCCCGAATCTGGGAAGGGGGAGTGACATCCAGCCATGAACTACAGGATGTAATTGCAAGACCGGTTATCAATACAAATAGTATTAGTATGTTCTTTTTCATAATCGTCTAATTAAAAGGTGATTGATAATGCACAAGAGACTGTTCTTGCAAAAGGATATGTTAAACCTCTCTCAATCTGTATTGAGGAAAGTGTAAGAATATCATTCATATATACCGAAAATCTTACTCTCTCCAGACTCCATCTGCTTACCGTAGATCTTGGTACATCGTAGTAGAATGAAGCAGTTCCCCAGGTTAGTTCATTACGATTCTGGACAAATCTGCTGGTGGCACGAGTCATCTCCTGACGGGCAAGCGGGTCTCCCTCATACTGGAATGTTCCCAATCTTTTAAACATGGCATGTTGTCCCGGATACTGCCACCTTCCCGATAATACTCTCTTATCGACATTGTAGTTTATATCAATATTCTCTACCCTGTCAACCAAAGTCTGGTTGTACATCTGGCCTCCTGTAAGGTATCTGAAAGTAGTGCTGAACCCAAAACCTTTATGTTCGGCCGTAAAACCAAAGTGTCCTCTTGCTGTTGGTTTTGTGTCTCCAACAACAACAAGATCCATAGGATCGTAAACATAAGTACGAGTACCATCCTGCTTGAGATATACCTCCTGTCCATTCATTGGGTCAATTCCAAGTGATCTCACTGCCCATATTGCTGTCATTGACATTCCGTCTTTGTACATTAGAACAGGCCTGTTATTACCTCTGTCTGCCGCCTGTTTCTCCTGCATCTCGTTATAAGTTCTCATACTCTCCGATAAGCTTACAATTTCGTTTTTATTGGAAGCAACCGAACCGAAAAGACTGAAGAACCCGTTTTCGTTCTGCCAAATATGAAGGTTTGCCGATACCTCAAATCCTTTGTTTCTAACCAATCCCAGATTATCTCTTACCATGGAGAAACCAGTTGAAGGCGAAACAGATACATTGGTTACCATATTCTCGGTATAACTGTCATAGTAGTCCATCCTTAGGTTTAAAAGAGATATTCTGGCATCAATTCCTATATTATAATCTTTCTTCTGCTCCCATGTTAATTCGGGACTGGGTAGGATGTAGAGATATGCTCCGGTATATCCCGAATAGTTAAAATCGGTATAGTATCTATAGGTTCCTATTGCATAGCTTGTATTGAAGTTCTGGTTACCGGTAACACCTACCGAACCTCTCAATTTGAGGTGTTTAACTATTGACGATTTGTAGAAGAAGCTCTCGTTGTGTATGTTCCATCCCAAACCGATACTCCAGCCGGGCGCCCATCTGTTATCCTTACCGTATAACGAAGATGCGCTTATTCTATAAGTTACATCGGCAAGATATCTGTCATCATAAGCGTAGTTGGCAGTTGACAGAAAACTTATCTCGCGGTTAAGGGATGAAAGACCAACAGGCCTTGTTCCCTCTGCATATTGTCTTGCAAAAGTGATATCTGCTGCCTGGTTGTTTGGAAATCCTTCGGCAATATTTACGTAAGCCGCATATTTGCTTTCAGATGCAAATGCACCGATGTTTGCAGATATAAAGTGCTTGTCTATTACTCTTGTGTACGAGGCGTTTATATCTCCGGAAAAGCTGCTGCTTGAGCCATTGTCAAGACGATACGAACCTCTTTTCATCTTCATCTGCTCGTTAAGCATATAGGTACTTGTAGAAAATGTAGAGTGATTGGATGGAAGAAACTCATCGGCACTGCTTCTCTTTGCTGATACTCCAACCCTTCCGGTCACTTTCAGATGCTGTGTAGGCCTTAACTCTACATAGAAGTTATTCATAAAATCGAGATAACTTGTTGTGTTAAGAGTTCCTATAGTAGCATCAAACATTGGATTGGCAGTGTAGGTTGACGGTTCTGCCCAGCGTAGAAGAAGTCCTGATACAGGATCGTGGCTGCGCCAGTATGGATTCATCTTTGCATATACATCGAAACTACCCCAGGGACTCTCCTGTCCAAAGTTGCTTACTGCGGTCATGATGTTTCTGAATAATATGTTTTTATGTCTGTACGACAGATTGACGCTACCGGAGATATTCCGTCTGTAAGAGTCCTTCATAACTCCGTCAATTGTGTTATAGGTAAAGTCGGCTACCCCTTTAAGGCTTCTGCTGTCGCCAAGCTCGATGCTGATGTTGTGTTTAGAACCAACACCTACTCTAAGTGGCTTTGAAAGCCAATAGGTATCCAGTCCCTCTTCTATCAATTTCTTTCTCTGATTGTAAAGTCTGTTAGCATTGAGTTGTGCCTCTATGTTGTTAAATGTATAGACGCCTTCAAGTCTTTCAATCTCCAGTTTCTCTGCTGAATTCGCAAGATTGTAGCTGGTAAGGTCGGGCATTGAGATGTCCAGACTGCCAGTATAGGTAATTCTTTGCTGCTGCCCTATAAGTTTCTTGGTTTCAATTACCACAACTCCGTTGGCAGCTTTCGACCCGTAAAGTGCTTTTGCAGAGGCATCCTTTAAGATTGTAACACTCTCAATCCTGTTCATATCCATATCCAAAATCCTCTCAACGCCCGCTTCAAATCCATCTAAAATAAACAAAGGAGTATTGGGTACATTACTGTAATTACCTTTAAGAACTATGCCGGTCTGAAATTCTGACGGAAAACTTGAGGTTCCTCTCATCTCCATTTCCGGAAGGGCATTAGGGTTTGAACCGGCAGCGAGGTTATCCATAATAAAAATAGATGGATCGATGTTTTTTAGTGATTCAAAAACATTCCTGTTTCCTACTCTGGTGAGATCGCGTGCAGTTATTGTCGAAACAGCCCCGGTGAAACTCTCTGCTCTTTTATCAACAATACCTGTGACTACTACTGTTCCAAGTTCAAGTGCAGCATCTTCCATTATAACCTCATAAAAAGACCTCCTGTCGAGAGTGATTGTTACATCATCCATACCAATCATTCTAAAATAGAGTGTTTTATAATTTTCTGCAGGAACATCTATGGTAAAATCTCCTTTGTCGTTGGTGTGAACACCCCGTCTGGTTCCGGGTATTAGAACAGCAACTCCCGGAAGCGGCTCTCTGTTTTTATCGGTTACTTTACCTGTAACGGTGATAATTTTCTTGTCCACAACTGTTCTCTCTTTTATTACAATCTGATTGCCGGTTATCTCGTATGTCAGATCGCGTTTTTCAAAAACAGTGTTGAGTACATCTTTCAGAGGCATATCAACTGCCTCGATGCTTACAGCAGGTGCATTCTCCACCTGCGAATCTCTGTAAAAGAATTTGTAAGTGGTTCTCGACTCCACCTCTTTAAAGAAGGTGGTAATGGGAACCTCTTTAAGACTTAAGGTTATCTTTTCCTGCTGAGCAGCTCCGTAAAGAGTGCCGGAAAGAAGAAGACATAAAAACGGCAAAATGAAATGGTGCCGTAAACTTGGTAGTTTGTTCATAATTTAGTTGTTTAGCTAAAAAGGATATATATATTTAGTGTTGTTGTACGCGAATTATTAAAGTCAGTAGGGCCATTTATCCTCCAGAATAAGTTTACCATCCTCAATCCTGTACTTTATATTGGCACTTATGGCAACCGCCTTTATGGCTGCCACAATATCCTCTCTGTCAAACCTTCCGTGAAACTTCTCATTAGGAGAGACGCTTGTACGGTCAATAATTCTTACACCATACCACGATGCCAGACTCTCAACCAACTCTTCGAATGAGTGTCCGTGAACTACCAGAACACCATCCTTCCACATTGTCAAAAGTTTAGAATCTACGCTTTTAACTGTCATCTCTCTGGTCTCTCTTAAAAAATTAATCTGCTCGTTGGGGTATATCACTTTACTGACACCCGAAGCATGAACTTTAACCGAACCCTCTACCAGTATAACCGAGGCACTGTTTCCGGTGCTTTTCGCCTCTACATCAAATGAGGTTCCCAGCACCTCAATATCCATGTCAGCCGTATTTACAATAAAAGGGGTGTTCGATTTTTTTACCTCAAAGTATGCGCGTCCCACAAGTGTAACCTCCCTTTTGTCTTTATCAAACTGCGAGGGATATCTCAGATATGAATTGGAGGTGAGGTAAACTCTGGTATCATCGGAGAGTACCATAACAACTCTCTCTCCCGACGGGGTTGTTACTGCATTGTATGTTTTTGGGCGTGACTTCTCTTCCGGGATTGCCTGTGCCAACTCACCGTTGATTGTAGTAATGGAGCTTTGGGCACCTTTAATACTTTTTACAACTTCGCCATCATTAATCTCAATTCTTACCGAATCGGCAGAGTAGCTAAGCTGGTTAAAATCTACGCTGTCAAATGGGTTAATCCCGCCAAAACCGATAAAGTTGAGAAGATTGAAGAATAGTACTATTACTGCAGCTGCTGAAACAGACCATACAAGAACTCTTCTGTATCTCTGTCTTAATTTCGATTGTCTTATATAATTAACAAACCTCGAAGA
>CAZPFI010000107.1:0-6487 GCA_964585795.1 uncultured Muribaculaceae bacterium
AGTTCTTCAAGAGTTTACCTGACAAGAGCAAAAAAGCGGCTGAGAGAGCTGTTGGACTACAACTACAAAACCAAACCTTAGAGAGATATGAAGGAAGAGAGAGATATTGGCAAAATTATAAGAAGCTCGATGGCAGGGTACGAGGAGGAGTACTCACCGGGGGCATGGGAGAATTTTCTCCTTAAACAAAAGATGCGCAGAAGGGCATTACAAAAACGAGTATTTGCTTCAATTGCAGCAACTATGTTGTTGGGGTTAGCTGTTTTAAGCTTTTTGGACACCACCCCTGTAAATGAGATTATACCCGAATCAGAGCTGCAAACCATTGCTGTTGTGCCCGCACCTGTAGAGATGAGAGTGAGGGAGGAGATAGCTGAGGTTATAACTGAGAAAGCGCCTGCAATTAAGGCGCCTGCAATTAAAAGGGTATCCCGGATAAAAGAGACTATCATGCCGGAAGAGCAGGTTTTAAATAAGCCCGAGCAAACAACAGCTGCTTTGGGTGAGGAGAAAAATGCCGGGAGAGAAAAGAAAGAGCAACAAGAGATAATTGACGATAGCAGCCCTGTTAAAGAGAAAGAGGAGGCAGCTGTGGTTGCAAAGACTCCGGTAAGGAGTATATACACAGAGACATATTCAAACGGGTATAACCGGTTTGACAAAAAAGTGCGCTTTGGAGTTAATCTCTCACCGGGAATCAGTACAACATCCAGTGCGGCTGCATTTATCTACTCGGGAGGAGTAAATCTTGATATTAATATTGCAGATGGCGTGGATATATCAACAGGTGTACAGCTTGAGCATGGAGATGTGATAAACAAAACAGAGATAATGGAGGGAAGGGTTCCTCCGGACATTGTGCGCTCTACAATGACAAATATTGATATTCCGGTGAACATAACCTGGAGATTTGCAAATAGCAGAAAAGAGAGCTTCTATGTTTCCGGAGGGATATCATCTCTTGCCTGTCTGGGAGAAACAGTAACAACAACCTCTGTTCTTCAGGAGCTTAGAGAAGTGGCGGATTATAGTCCCGCAACGGGACAAGAGCCGCAGACGGTTTTTAAAATTGAGAATGTTGAAAGAACAACTGTAGAGGAGATGGACCCTCTTGGTGCTCTTGATTTTGCAGGAAGGATAAACATTATTTTCGGATATCGCAGGAGTATTTCACCAAAACTTAACCTGCACATCGAACCATACTTAAAAGTACCTGTGTCGGGCCTTGGATCGGGACAGATAAGATTCACAACAAGCGGAGTTACCTGTAAAATCTCTTTCTAAGAGTATAAGCTTTAAGGACTCTTACTTTCTCTCAGATATTTTGTATATTTGGGAAGAAACTTCTACCAATGAAAAGACTTCTATTATTACTTACATCAGCTGTAATGCTGGTGTTGGTTTCCTGTGAAACAGATAGCAAGTACAGGTATATTCATGGAGACAATCAGCCGGTTGAGATAGTTGCCAAAACAGACAGTATTGCTTATGTTGTCGCATATGAAAAATTCTGTAACTCCCTTAAATCACAGAGAATTTCCAAACTGACACTTGAGGACTATAAAAATCCTGCCCGTCGTTTCTTCCTGATAAATCCCCGGGGAGAAGACATTACCTACCTTGTGACATTCCCGGGTAAAGAGCTTGCGGAAAGAGAGATAGAAAAGAGAGTGTTTGCAGGGGTAACACCCTTTGATTTAAACAGCATAATGGAAAACCTTGAAGTATTCTGGCATCTTTCGAGGGTAAATTATGCTAAAGCAGAACAACTGTTACCCGGTTTTGTAGTTTACAGAGATGAGTTCGACCCGCAAAAACCGGTATCTTACCGGCCAAAATCGGCTCCGCTGCATACAGGTGTTAACTGGATTTACTGTTATTTTTATGTAAGGAAAGGGATGCCGGTTTCTATAAGATTTCGTGCTCAATACTATGATGACACATGGGTGTTTTTTACAAAAGCACAGTTCTCCATCGATGGCAATGCATTTGATCTTACGCCTTCTTACACCAATCGCCGCCTGGAAAGTGACGGAAAAGTGTGGGAGTGGTTTGATGTAGAACTCAGGGAGAGAGATAAAGAGTTAATATTTGCTTTGGCTAATGCTCAGGCAGCAAAAATCAGATTCATTGGAAGGAACTACTCCCGCACCCACACAATACCACAGAAACAAATTGACGACATAAGAGAGACAATGGAGCTGTACTACGCTTTGGGAGGTACTTATTAAAGCCATAAAAGGATGAACCAATTATTTATATTATGAAAAGGATTTTTTATATAACCGTAACACTAATAATTACTGCACTGATTGCTGTGGCGTGCAGCAAAGTAGTGATAACCGGGCGAAAGCAGATACTGCTTTACAGCCATGGAGACCTTACAACACTTAGCAATCAGGCCTATACTCAGATAATGAGCGAGTCGAAGCTATCTTCAAACACAGCAATGGTTAATATGGTAAGGAAGGTTGGAGAAGACCTTACAGGTGCTGTTGAAGATTATGTTGCGAAAAACGGATGGCAGAGTGCTACTGCCGGGATGGAGTGGAAGTTCGACATAATTGAAAGCGATCAGGTTAACGCGTTTTGTCTGCCAAACGGAAATATTGTATTTTACGAAGGCATAATGAATATTACCAATACTCCCGATCTGGTTGCAGTGGTAATGGGTCACGAAATAGCCCACGCCGTGGCAAAGCACGGTAATGAGAGGATGAGCCAGGAGGTGATGGTGGGCCTTGCCGGGCAGGCAATCTCTGCATATATTGGAAACGAAGATCAGAAGAAACAGGCCATTTTTCAGGTAGCATTCGGGCTTGGCTCTCAGCTGGGTGTTTTGTTACCATATTCCAGAAGACACGAGTATGAGGCCGACCGCATTGGTTTGATAATAATGGCCATGGCAGGGTATGACATAAATGTTGCCCCTTCGTTCTGGGAGAGAATGAGCGCAGGAAAAGGAGGTGCTCCGCTTGAGTTTTTCAGCACACACCCCTCCGATGAAAACCGAATAAAGCAGATTCGAGAGATTCTGCCCGAAGCAGCAAAGTATGCACCAATAAAATAAAACCAAAATTAATACATTAACACTAACAACTATGAACTTAAACATGTCAAAAACCATCGCCTGTTGGGCTCTGCTCATCTCTTTTTTAATGCTAAGCAGCTGTGGAGGGAGAGAGAAGATAACCGATTTTGAACAACTTGCAGGAAAAGAGTTTGCAATTCCTACAGGGACAGTAGCAGACGATCTTGTACTATCCAAATTCCCTGATGCAAAGTTCAAATACTTTAATACTGTTCTTGATGCCTGTCTGGCTGTTAAGGGAGGGAAAGCGGATGCTGCCGCCTACGACGAGCCAATACTTAAAAACATTGCAGCCAAGAATCCGGGGCTTAAAGTACTGCCACAAATGATTACGGTAGACAACTATGGATTTGCGGTTCGTCTGGAGGATGTTCAAATTAAAGAGGCAATTGACAGTGTTCTGTTCGAAATGATTGAGAGCGGCCGGTACGATGAGATGATTGCCAGATGGCTGCCTGCCCAGGGAGACCCTCATCCTATGCCCGCTATTGAAACCGGTGTGGAGGGCGTGTTAAGGTTTGGAACAGCAGCAGTAACCGAACCATTCTCATTTGTTGACGGAGAGATGAAAGTGGTAGGTCTCGACATAGAGATTGCTGCGCTTACGGCAAAGATGTTGAACAGAAGACTAGAGGTGGTTAACATGGATTTCGGTGCGATGATTCCTGCTCTAATATCGGGAAAGGTAGACATGATAGGAGCCTGTATAACAATAACACCTGAGAGAGCACAAAAGGTTCTGTTTTCGCGGCCATATTATACAGGGGGTATCGCAGCCCTGGTAAGGGAATAGGAGAGCACCGGTATGTTTTCCGATAAAAAAAGAGGACTGTTTCTTTTCTGCGTAACTCTCTCTATATTAGCACTTACGGGATGTGAAAGTTCCATTGCAGAGAGTTTCAAAAGCAACATAATTCACCAGAAAAGATATCTTCTTATTCTGGAGGGGCTTAGGACCACAATAGTAATCTCATTATTGTCAACAGTATTGGGAACTATTGTGGGCGGCCTAATCTGTTTTATGCGGATGTCAAAAAGAAAAATACTGCAAATACCCGCAAAGATTTATATTTCAATTCTCAGGGGAACACCTGTCTTGGTTCTGCTGATGATAATTTTCTATGTTGCGTTTGCATCAGTTGACATAAATCCTGTTTTTGTTGCTGTTATTGCTTTTGGATTAAACTTTGCCGCCTATGTTTCCGAAATGTTCCGTACCGGAATTCAGAGCATAGAGCGGGGGCAGACAGAAGCGGGCATAGCATTGGGTTTTACAAAGATTCAGACCTTTATTTACATAATATTGCCTCAGGCAGTAAAAAGAATTCTGCCGGTTTACAAAGGGGAGATGATTTCATTGGTGAAGATGACCTCTGTTGTTGGTTACATTGCCGTACACGACCTTACCAAAGCCAGCGACATTATAAGAAGCCGTACATATGATGCTTTCTTTCCTCTTATTATGGTTGCAGTGCTCTACTTTCTCATATCCTGGTTGTTGATGCTGTTGCTTGGCTATGCCGAAAACAGAAGCAACAGAAGAGCAAAAATAAAAGTGAGGTGAATATGATAAGAGTAGAGAATTTACAAAAGAGATTTGGTGACCTTGTTGTTCTGAGAGATGTAAGCATTGAGATTAACAAAGGAGAGGTAATCTCTGTTATAGGCCCTTCCGGTACCGGTAAGAGCACATTTCTCAGATGCATAAACCTTTTGGAGAGGCCAACAGGCGGGAGGATTTTTATAGACAATCAGGATATCCTTCATGATAAGTGCGACATACCCAGGATAAGGCAAAAGATGGGAATGGTTTTTCAATCATTCAATCTGTTCAATCATCTTTCAGTCATTGAAAACCTCACAATAGGTGCTGTTAAACTGCTTGGAAAAACTCCTCAGGAGGCGCAGGAGAAAGCGATGGAACTCCTCAGGCTTGTAGGTCTTGCAGAAAAAGCATACAGTACTCCGGACGAACTGTCAGGAGGCCAGAAGCAAAGGGTTGCAATTGCCCGTTGTCTGTCCATGGAGCCCGAAATAATACTTTTCGATGAACCAACATCTGCTCTTGATCCTACAATGGTAAGTGAGGTTCTGGCCGTAATCCGGCGTTTGGCAAAAGAGGGGATGACTATGGCTATTGTTACTCACGAAATGGACTTTGCCAGGGATGTATCAAACAGAGTTTGTTATATGGAAGAGGGTATAATTTATGAAGAGGGCTCTCCGGAACAGTTATTTGAAAATCCATTGAAGGAGAAGACCATATCATTTATAAACAGGGTACGCAGCTTCAATTATACTATAGACAATCCCCATTACGACCTCTATAAGATGAATGCCCTGATAGGCCAGTTTTGCGAAAAGCACCTTCTTTCTCATAAGATGTTATTCAATATTCTGCTTATTGTCGAAGAGATGATTGTTTTATATGATTCACTTTTCCGGATAGAAGACATTGAGCTTAGAATCTCCTATTCCGAGAAACAAGACAGTGTGGAGATAATGTTTGATGCACCCCAGGAGGCTGGAAATCTGCTTGAAAAGGCATCGGATGAAGATCTTGGAGCTCTTCTTGTAAGAAACAAGATAATAAAGAGCCATTATTCACAGAAAAACGGAAGAGGAACCATTAGGCTCTTCTGCAGACAGGGCTGATTTTTATTGCTATATTTGTGCCGGTAAACACTATACTGGTAAAATATAAACATATGTACAGAACACACACTTGCGGAGAGTTACGCATTGGCAATTCGGGAGAAGAGGTAACACTGGCCGGATGGATTCAGAGAATAAGGAAAATGGGAGGGATGAGTTTCATCGACCTTAGAGACCGGTACGGAATAACCCAGCTTGTGGTTGATGACAGCTCAAGCCACAAGCTTAATGAACAGGCCGAAAAGCTGGGACGCGAATTTGTGATTCAGGCAAAAGGTAAAGTTGCGGAACGAACTGCAAAAAACAGTAAAATTGCAACAGGAGATATTGAGGTAAAGCTAACTGCAATAAACATACTTAACGAATCTGTCACTCCTCCCTTCACTATTGAGGATGAAACCGATGGAGGGGAGGAGATAAGGGCAAAATTTCGTTATCTCGATCTGCGTCGCAATCCTTTGAAGAGAGCTCTGGAGCTGAGGCACAAGATGGCCGCCGAGACCCGTAAATACCTTGACAGCATTGGTTTTATTGAGATAGAGACCCCCGTATTAATTAAATCCACACCCGAAGGAGCCCGCGACTTTGTAGTCCCTTCAAGGATGAATCCGGGAGAGTTTTATGCTCTGCCTCAAAGTCCCCAGACATTCAAACAGCTGTTAATGGTTGCCGGATACGACAAATACTTTCAGATTGTACGCTGTTTCGGGGATGAGGATCTGCGTGCAGATCGCCAACCGG
>CAZPFI010000108.1:0-6356 GCA_964585795.1 uncultured Muribaculaceae bacterium
AACATAACTGAAATAGAACTTCGTGTAGAGGATATCTGCCGGTACACATCATTTTTCATGATTAACTCAATGCTTGACCCGTTGAGGGTTGAGGTAATACGATGATTGTTAGAACTTAAAGTCTTTTACCGGTTTATTAAAAAGATGTATCAGTATATAAGTGAGTCTATTCTCGCTTTAAGAGAGGGAGGGATCCTCCATTGATTACTCATCTTTAATCTTACCGACTCATTTATGTACAGTTGTTCCGGAACCACCTCATTAATCCGCACCTGTTTAGGATCGAGCCCGTCCATTAGCTGAGCCACGAGATTACCGGCGGCTTTTCCCACCTCAAAATAGTTTGCGCCCAGACTCACCATAGCCCCTTTAAGAGAGTGTTTGGGGTTATTTGTAAAAACCGGGATATTGAATTTGTTTGCTGCACCGATGTACATCTCAATAGCCGACTCCACTACATTGTCTCCGCCAATCCAAAGAGCTTCAACTCCCTTCTCCCCCAGAGCAAGAGCTGCATCATAAACCTGTGTAACACTCTCTACACTTTGCTCTACGAGCTCTATACCCAACTCCCTGCATTTAACCCGGGCTTTTAATACACAGGCCTCCGAACAGGTTTCACTGGTACACCATACAACACCAATTTTTTTTAATCGCGGATTCATTTTTTTTGCAATATCTATTATGGATTCTACCGGCTGAAAGGTGCCTATACCAACCAGGTGCTCAGGATGTTCATTTGCCTCAATTCCGGTAATGCCAACTCCCGAGACAACAGGGTCTGTAACTGCACAGAATACATGAAGAACATTTCCGGCTTTATTATTATTGGCCATAACCTGCAGACCGGGCGTACTGATGGATACTACAATGTCGAATTTGTCGGTTACTATGTTCCTTGCAATCATATTTGCGGTTGGCATATCACCTTCGGGACAATAGCGTCGCACCTCCAGATGTCCGTCCAGATACTGCCGGGAGCTATAGAGAGCTTCCAGGAGTCCTTTCTCGGTGTCCTCCAGAATCTGATTTGAGTTAAAGCGGAATACTGCAAGGCGTACCCTTCCCGAGTTCAATCTGTTTTTGCTTTGAGTTGAGTATTCAGAAAAAATAAGGAGGGAGGATATTGCAAGAATAACGAAAATTGGTGCAAGAAATTTTTTTAACAGTCTCATCTTAATTATCTGAGTTTTCTAACCGAAAATTACCATTTGTTAAGGTGTTTCAAATATAACCAAAAAAATAATGAAGTGAGCAATTTAGATTCTATAATTATACTTTTAAAACCAAAACCATAAACAATATTTCTGTATGTTGCTATATAACTTAATTTAGGCAAAACAACATATTTACACTCACTTTTGTTGTTGTAATAAATAAATTATTATATTAGCCGCCGGAAAGATAGTGATAACAAAAAACCTACACCTATGATTCTACACCATCAATTTGTTAAGATGGCGAAAAAGCACGCCAACAAGTTAGCAATAATTGACAAGACGACAGACAGAAAGGTAACCTACTCCAGAGCTTTAATAGGAGCCCTCATTCTGGCGTCGAAATTTAAAAAATACGACAAGGGGTTCATCGGAATTATGATACCCACCTCAGCCGGGTCTGCTCTTGCAACTGTTGCGGCATTGATGAGCGGCAGAGTTCCTGTTATGATAAACTATTCAACAGGAGCAGAAATTAATGCAAAATATGCCCAGAAAAAATGTAAGTTTACAACAATCATAACTTCGAGAGCATTGCTCGAAAAGATAGCATGCCCTGTACTGGAGGGAATGGTTATGATTGAGGATATAATGACAACTGTTTCCACGGGAGATAAACTTAAGGCGGCTCTGACAACTAAACTGCCTTTAAGTCTTATCCTTAAAACAATACACAAGGGAGATGAGAACGATACTGCCGCAATTCTGTTCACCAGCGGAAGTGAAAAGGATCCTAAGGCAGTGCAGCTTACCCACAGAAATATCGCATCAAACATTGAGAATTTTGGCAGCTATGTGCAAATAAGTGAATCGGATGTCTTACTTGCAAATCTGGTTTTTTTCCACGTATTTGGTTTGACGGTAAATCTGTGGGTTTCCCTTTATTACGGCATGACCATGGTAACTTATGCAAATCCTCTGGATTTTGGTACTGTATGCAAAATTGCAAAAGAGGAGAAACCGACTATTATGGTTGGCACACCAAGCTTCTTCTGGGGATATCTGCATAAATCGGAACCGGGAGATTTTAAAACACTAAGAATAATGGTCTCCGGTGCCGACAAATGTCCTGATGCACTAAGAGAAGGATATATGCAGAAGCATGGCGTAACTCTGCTGGAGGGATACGGAGCAACAGAGACATCACCGGTAATATCAGTAAACACATTTGAGAAAAACCGCCCGGGAAGTACAGGCCAGGTGATACCGGGTGTAAATGTTAAGGTGGAAAACTTTGAGACAGGAGAGATATGCAAACCCCGTGAGGTAGGGAAAATCATGGTGAGTGGAGACTCGGTAATGAAGGGATACTACGACGACCCTGAACTTACAGCCGAAGCAGTAAAAGATGGATGGTATAACACAGGAGATATGGGATTCTTTGACGAAGATAATTACCTGTGGCACGCCGGCAGATTTAAAAGGTTCGTTAAGATTGGAGGCGAAATGGTTTCTCTGGTTAAAGTTGAAAATACACTTGAAAAACATCTTCCAATGGGTGTCTCATGTTGTGTTGTTGATGTCTCCGACGAGCTTAAAGGATCTTCAATAATTGCCACTGTCACTATTGAGGTGAATAAGTCGGAGATTCTTAAAAAGATGGGAGATGAGCTGCCAAATATCGCACTTCCCAAGCAGTTTATTGTAATAAAAGAGTTACCGATGATGAGCTCGGGTAAGATTGACTTCAGAACTGTCACCAAAATAGTTCAGGATATCCTAAGCGACCCTTCCAAAGCCGGTGAATCTGAAGTTGACGAATAGTGTCAGCAGATATGCTGCTGCTCCTGTGAGCATTACAACCTGAAAGCCGGCCTCCACAGCCACTATTGTGGCACAAACGGTGCTTATTACAGATAAACAACCGTTTATGCCCCATGCCCAGGGGACAAGTGATTCATTTGTATTTGCCAAAACTCTTATTCCGGCAGGGAAAGGTATGCCCATCAAAAAAGACAATGGCCCCATTACCAGGATGCATACAAAAACCTTAGCCGGTATTGAAAAATGTATTGTGCCTCTTAATACGAATGGCAACATCAGAGCCATAAGAGCAATAATTGCCGCTGTTGCAATTATCACAAAGGAGAGACTGTTCTCTTTATTAACAATCTTTCCTGAATAAAATGCACCGGTACCGCAAAATATTAGCATTGCACACAGAACAGATGCTGCTGCATAGATTACATTTCCAAAGTATAATGTAAATAGCTGAATTAAGACTATCTCAACAAACATAAACCCCACACCTATACCTCCGAAATGGATTAATGAGTAACTCTTACCGGCCCCTTTAAAGCCGGCAGGGATAAGTGGGATTATTATCAGCACAACAGCAGCAACGAAAATTTGTAAAAAGGTGAGAATTACAATCAGATAACCTACTTCAAGAAACGGGAGGGCAGTATCGCCAAAAACTGACCGAAGGGAGTTAACTCTTCCAATCCTTATAAATTGAGAGAAATAGGGTTTTGAATCAGTTGCCGGTTTTATCTGGAAATCGTAATCATGGTACAGATACTCTCTCTCCACTGAGACCACTCCGTCTACCATGTTAAAAAAAGATTCATCCTGCAAAGAGTTATAAACACCTCTCTGTTGAGCTGAGATTCCGGGGAGGAGAAGAGGGTCAAAAAACCGGCTGCGGCAGAAATCCACAACCTTTGTTATGTCCTTCTCTGTAACCTCAGCTTTTGTAAGCAGATAAGTAACCGTCCCCCATCCTCTGATGGCCAGTATATGCTTTTGATAACCGGTGGAGATAAAGTGTTGTGCAGTCTCAGCAAGAGTAGATAGCATTCTGAGGGTGTTTCGGGGAGGATGGTCCATCCACACTGTTGCAGCTATCATACCATTGGGTGTAAGTCGGTTCCACATATCCCGGAACGCCTCTATAGTAAAAAGATACTGCTCCTGAAGTGCATTTATTCCGGAGTGTCCGCCAAAAGACTCAATAACCGGAAGTATAATAAGATCATATCCCGAGGTATCGGACATAAGGTAACTTCGGGGATGACGATTAATTACACGAATCTTATCAAAGGGGAATCCTGTATTTTTGGAGACCATCTCAATTGCAGCCCTGTTTGTTTCGATTGCCGTAACAGATTTTGCATTGTTCCATAAAGCGTAGGATACATACAACCCTGTTCCGGCATCGGGTATAAGCACACTCTCCGGTGATGAGATGATAAAGGGCAGCGCATTGGTGGAGTAATCGAGGAAATGCACCTCCCCGGAGCCGGATTCAACGACAGGACCAAACCAGTTGCCATTGTTAAACAGCGCCTTACGAACAGGAACAACACCAGTATAGGTTAAACTAAGCCCGGGAGCATAGCGAATCGCAGGAGAGCTTACAAGCTGTAAATATCCGTGAGGGCCCGAAACTTCATCTTCAATTGTTGCATCGGGTAAAAGCATGGTACGCGACAAGCTTTTATATTGAGACATTGGGACTTTGGTGTCAGACAACAGCCCATAAACAATTATTACAGATGTGATGAATACGGGAATGTACTTAAGGGATGAACGGTTATACTTAAGGACAAGAAATGCTGCCAGCAGAGGAGCAATTGCCGTTATAAAGGGGAGTACCTGAGGAGAGAAGAGGTTTAAAAGTAAAAGAGTAACTATAGCTCCAAGACCCGATCCAATAAGATCGGAAAAATAGAGAGGGCCAATGTTTTTTACATAATGTGAGTAAACAAGCCCGATTGCAGCGGCACCGAAGAAAAATGGAAGAAAAAACATCATATAGCTTCCCGTCAGAGAGTATATTTGACTTTTATCAATGAATAAAAGATAGGAGTCGAATCCTGTAAGTACTCTTTCCGGGAAAAGCATAACGACACCCATAAAGAGAGAGGATAGGGACATAAATGCCGGAAGCCAGAAATCTATGTGTTTTATGAGCGTCTTCCTGAATATTGACAGGAGGGTGCCGCTGGCACCAAAACCAAGCATTGCAACAGAGATGACCATATAGGCAAAATGATTCCACTGGCTTATTGACAATAACTGCATTAGTGTAAGCTGGAAAGCAATAATCCCCGCAGAGAGAAGAGATATTGAGATATAGACTCTTTTGCTCATACTATCTCCTGGTAAAAGGGACAAATCTTACTGCCATAAGGTTTTTGGTTGAGATCTCACCCCGCTTCTTCTCTACCAGTATTAGGGTTTGAACCATAAACTGCGAACCGACAGGGATAATCATTCTGCCTCCGTCTTTTAGCTGTTCAATCAAGGGAGGAGGTATATATTCGGCCGCAGCTGTCACAACAATAGCGTCAAAAGGGCCCTCCTGGGGCAGTCCGTAATATCCGTCCGCTGTAATTACCTCAATGTTTTTATAGCCAAGCTCTTCAACTCTCTTTTTGGCCTCACTGCCCAGCTGAGGTACTATCTCAATGGTGTAAACCTGCTCTACAATCTCTGCAAGCACAGCTGCCTGATAACCCGAACCTGCTCCTATTTCAAGAACCCGGTGATTTGGTTTAAGGTTGAGGACAGATGTCATATATGCAACGATATATGGTTGTGAAATTGTCTGTCCGTAACCTATGGGAAGAGGAGAGTCGTCATAGGCCCTGTCAATAATATTCTCCGGCACAAACAGATGTCTTGGAACTTTGCGCATTGCGTCAATGGTACTCCTGTCCTCAATGCCGCGAGCCGTTATCTGGTTTCTTATCATGCTGTTGCGGAGACGAACATAATCTTGTGAGAGTAACAGCGCCGGTAATATAATAGCCGCATATAAAAGTGTAATCTTTTTCATATTCCCTCCTTTTTTGTGGCAAAGGTCAAAATACGAAAAAAAACTCACTTTTTTACTCCTCTTTTTGGTAACTTTTAAGTTCTCTAAGATCGGACAGAAATGTATTGATATTTCTCCAGTGCGTCATTGTCGCCTTTACACCAATTGCTAAACCTATTACGGCACCGACTATTGCTCCCCACAGAAGCTCGTCTTTAAATATTTCTCGCTGAAAATAGAAAAGAAGTGCCAAAATGGGTACTGACAACACCATGCCTGCAATAAATCTTGCTTTGGTTACAAATTTAAATCTGAGAGTGTACTCCAGAGTCTCGATTATTGTGTTGTTTGGGTTTTCAATTTTTTTGAGCAGAAAC
>CAZPFI010000109.1:0-6056 GCA_964585795.1 uncultured Muribaculaceae bacterium
ATTATGAAAAAATTTCTATCTCAATTTAAAAACGAAGATTGGATTGCAACTTTTATGGGTGCCATTTTGGTGTTACTGGTGATTTTTGTACCAACACTTGGCAAAGTAAAGTATCAGTTTCCCGAAGGATACCCGGCCTGGTTTGCAAAGGTCCCTTTTGAAGTTACAAAGCTTCTGTTTATTGCTATCCTGAGCGCCACAGGTCTGAAAATTCTGGGAGTGAAATTCAAGCATTTCCCTCTCTCTTTTGTAGTTATTTACGCCATATCATTTCTGGCGCAATATGTGAGCGGACTCGGCTTTATTAAAAGCACCGGATTTGAAGCAGTCTTCTTCTCAGTGGCTTTTGGTTTAATCATTCGTAACTTCATCGGGCTCCCTAAATGGCTGGAACCTGTTGCCAGAAGTGAGTTCTTTATAAAGGCAGGTCTGGTGATTATGGGTACAACAATAGTTTTTGGAGAGATAATGAAGGCAGGCTCTTACGGCATGATTCAGGCAGTTGTTGTGGTGCTTGCCGTATGGTACTTCTCATTCTGGCTCTCAAAGAAGATGGGAATCGATAAAGAGATGGGAGTTCTTCTGTCAAGTGCAGTGTCAATATGCGGAGTATCTGCGGCTATTGCTACAAGCGGAGCAATAAAGGGCGATGGTAAAAAGCTATCTTTTGTTGTTTCTCTGGTTTTGGTTGTTGCTGTTCCAATGATGTACATTATGCCATACCTGGCCAAATTAATGGGTTTGTCACCTGAAGTTGCAGGTGCATGGCTGGGAGGAACAATTGATACTACCGGGGCTGTGGTTGCAGCGGGCAAGTTTCTTGGAGAGGTGGCTGAAACTCAGAGTGTAATTATAAAATCATCTCAAAATGTTCTGCTTGGGGTAGCAGCATTCGTTATCTCAATCTACTGGTCTTTCAAAGGAACTAATACCGAAATTAAGCCATCTGCTTCAGTTTTGTGGGAAAGATTCCCAAAATTTGTGCTGGGCTTCCTGCTAGCTTCTGTTGTCTTCAGCTTCCTGCTCGAACCCGCTACTGTTAAATCACTGAGCGGTGCGGCTAAAGGTCTTCGCGAATCTCTTTTCTCGCTGGCATTTGTCTGCATAGGTCTTGAGACCGATTTCAGGAAGATGTTTGGTAAAGAGAATAGCAGATACACCTGGACATTCCTTATTGCACAGCTGTTTAATGTAATATTTACTCTGATAATTGCGTTCCTGCTCTTCGGCAAATACGAACTTTCGTTTGGATTCTAGAACAGATCAAGAGCAGCACGCAGCTTTTCACTTATATCAAAATTTGAGAGATTGCCTATACTCCCCTTATGAGTATGGGCAATTTCCTTTTGTGGAACAAACTCTCCGCTCTTTACCTGTTCTCCTACCTCTCTGTATGCATCACGGAATGGGATGCCATCAAGAACCATATTATTAACCTTCTCAACTGTAAAAAGATAGTCGTATTTAGGATCGTCCAGAATATTCTCATTCACCTTAATATTCTCAAGCATCAGAATTGTCATATCCATTAGCTGGTGCATAGTGTCAAATGCCGGAAAAAGAGTCTCTTTTAATAACTGAAAATCTCTGTGATAGCCATGTGGTAAATTGGTTGTCATAATAGAGATCTGGTTAGGAATACTCTCTATCATGTTACATCTGGCTCTTATCAGCTCCCAAACATCCGGATTTTTCTTGTGCGGCATAATACTGGAACCTGTGGTGAGACTCTCGGGGAATGATATAAATCCAAAATTTCCGCACATATACATAATACAGTCTGCTGCAAGCTTATTGAGGGTAGATGCAATTGAGGCAAGAGCACAAGCAGCGGACTTTTCGCATTTGCCCCTGCTTAGTTGTGCTGCCACTGAGTTGTATTTCAACTGTGAAAAACCTAAAAGCTCGGTGGTCATGTCCCTGTCAAGAGGGAAAGAGCTTCCATAACCCGCAGCCGAACCCAGTGGATTCTGGTCTGCAATCTTATATGCAGCAGCAAGTTGATAAATATCATCAATTAAAGCTTCGGCATAGGCACCAAACCACAATCCGAATGATGATGGCATGGCTATCTGTCCGTGGGTGTAACCGGGTATAAGCACATGGCTGTATTTTTCGCTGAGAGCCTGAAGGAGTTGAAACAGTTGCTTAATCTCTTCCTTAACAGTTGTTATCTCCCATTTGATGTACAGTTTTATATCGGTAAGTACCTGATCGTTGCGTGATCTGCCACTATGTATCTTCTTCCCTGTATCACCTACTCTTCTTGTGAGCATCAGCTCAATCTGAGAGTGAATATCTTCAACACCATCCTCAATTATGAATCCATCTTTCTCTGTCTCAGATAATATTTTATTCAGCTCATCTGTAAGAATCTTAAGCTCGGTATCAGATATTAATGATATGCTGTTAAGCATTTGTATATGAGCTATCGAGCCAAGGATGTCAAATTTTGCAAGGCGTAAATCTAATCTTGCATCACTTCCAACTGTAAAACTCTCGACTCTGGAGTCTGCAGAGACCCCTTTATTCCAAAGTGTACTCATAGTTAAAGCTTTAAATTCTTAATAAAAGTTATATATCCCTCCACTCCCAATTCAATCTCTCTCTTGGTTATAAACTCATCTGCTCTGTGAGACCTGGCAGAATCGCCGGGACCCATTTTTACAGCAGGTACATCCAATCTCATCCAATCTGATGTTGTTGGAGAGATAAATGTTTCCACACCTGTCTCTTTAGCACAAATAAATAATGGATGACCTTGTGGTGTGGATGACGATCTGTTATAGAGGTTACGGGGAGTAAGGTTGCTCTTTGTAATTGATTGAAGTTCCCTTAAAATCTCCATATTATTATATTGATCTGTTGGCCTGATATCAACTACAAAATTACATCTCTCGGGAACCACATTGTGCTGAGTTCCCGATTCTATCTGTGTAACAGTGAGCTTAACATTTCCCATTAAAGGAGATACTTTTGAGAATTTATGACTTCTCATTTTTGCTATGTCTCTTATAGCTATATATATAGCATTATCCCCTTCTTCTCTTGCAGCGTGTCCGCTTTTCCCCACGGCAACACAATCCAGCACCAGCAGACCCCGCTCAGCAACTGCACATCTCATTTGAGTAGGTTCACCAACAATTGCACAACTTATATTTCCCGCACTTTTAACAGCATAAGATATTCCCAACGGACCCGAGGTCTCCTCTTCTGCGGACAGAAGCAGTTTTAGATTAAATGCCAGTTCACCGGAATTATCATTGAAGTAGAGCAATGTTGCAATCATTGAGACCATTGCACCTCCGGCATCGTTACTTCCCAGGCCAAATATAGTATCGGGGTCTGTCCCGGGATTATACGGATTGTTTGTATATCCCTGACAAGGTTTTACAGTGTCAATATGAGAGTTTAACATCAGTACAGGGCTATCCTCCGGAAGTGGCTGAAGCGATACTAAAATGTTGTTTCCTGTTCTCTGAGGCCTGAGACCTCGTTCACTCAGGAATCCTTCGATAAAAGTTGCTCTTTTGTCTTCCTCACCAGAGTGTGACGGGATTGAGACCAGTTTTCTAAGCAACTCAGATGCTTCATTTTTGTATTTTTCCATCAGCTTTTTAAACCTGTACAGTCTGTACTATTTAAGAACAGAACCTTTATCGTTGTTAAGATTTGATGCGTGCTTGATATATACCTCAGATACACCGTTGTCTATTGCATAATATGCATTGTCCATTTTAGGAATCATGCCGTCTTTGATAACACCCCCCTGTTTCATCTTAATGTAACTGGTTTTTGTTATTAAAGGTATAACTGAGTCGGGATTCTCCGAATCTGACAGCACTCCTTGTTTTTCAAAACAGTATATTAATCTGGTATAATAATTCCGGGACATGGCAATTGCAATTGAAGATGCCATTGTGTCGGCATTAGTGTTGAGGATGCAACCGTTTCTGTCATGGGTTATTGCACAAAAAACAGGAGTTATACCTCTCCCCAGCAGACTCACCAAAAACCCCTCATTTATCTGAGCAGGATCTACATCTCCCACATAACCAAAATCAACAGGAACGGGCGATCTTTTTACGGCAGGCACACTGTCTCCGTCTGCACCTGACAGACCTATTGCATTACAGTCGAGCTTTTGCAATTTTGCTACTATACTCTTATTAATCCATCCTGCGTATACCATGGCTACCAGTTTAAGAGTCTCAAGATCGGTTACTCTTCTTCCCTGATGCATTATTGTTTTAATGCCCAGCTTTGCTGACATCTCACTGGCCATAACTCCACCGCCATG
The DNA here is from genome assembly GCA_964585795.1 of uncultured Muribaculaceae bacterium. Lineage (GTDB taxonomy): Bacteria > Bacteroidota > Bacteroidia > Bacteroidales > UBA932 > Bact-08. The sequence goes on from CAZPFI010000109.1 coordinate 4,301, forward strand.
AATGAGAATCTTTGGGCCATCAATTTTTACGAAATTAAGCAGAAACTGGTCAAGCTCTTCGGGACGGTCTATTATGTTTCCCCCTATCTTAATAACAGTAAGACTCTTCATAATTTATAATTTTAAATAATTACACCAAAGATCTGAGCATCTCTCTTATCACCGCCTGAGCAGATACAGTGCGGTTTGATGCCTGTTGAACAATAATAGATGCAGAGCTGTCAATTACCCGGTCACTTACAATCATATTTCTTCTGACAGGCAGACAGTGCATAAATTTTGCATTATTAGTCAACTCCATTTTAGCAGTGTCAACCATCCACTCCCTGTCTGTGCTTATTACTTTTCCATAAGTCTCATCATTAAACGATGACCAGTTTTTTGCATAAATAAAATCTGCTCCCGAATATGCTCTCTTCCAGTCATACTCTATCTCAACTCCGGCTGTAAACTCCTCCGCGAGTTCGTATCCGCGCGGATGTGTGATTACAAAGTTGTAGTCTGTCCTGCTCATCCACTCAGCGAATGAGTTTGCCACGGCCTGCGGAAGAGCTTTGGGGTGTGGAGCCCAGGTTAATACAACCTTTGGTTTTTTAACTGTTTTAAACTCCTCTATGGTAATAAGATCGGCATAACTTTGAAGTGGATGCCTTGTTGCCGCCTCCATACTAAAAACAGGTCTCCCCGAATATTGAATAAACTGATTGATTACTGTTTCACTGTAATCTTCTGCTTTGTTTACTAATCCGGCAAATGCCCTAACCCCTATAATATCGCAATAAGAACCCATTACCGGAATTGCTTCAAGGATATGCTCGGGTTTATCTCCATCCATTATCACGCCTCTCTCTGTCTCCAACTTCCACGCTCCCTGATTAATATCCAGGACAATAACATTCATTCCAAGATTCATTGCCGCCTTCTGGGTACTTAGCCGGGTTCTTAAGCTGGAGTTAAAAAAGATCATCAACAGTGTTTTATTTTTACCCAAAACAGTGTCACCAAACGGGTCTTCCTTAACCTCCCGTGCAATGGACAATGCCCATTCCAGAGATTTAACATCTTCAACTCCGGTAAACTTTTTCATAATTCAGCTTTTTGATTTTTAACCTCTTTAACCGAATTCACAAACTCCTCCAAAAATTTGTCACACTCGGTTATTGTTATTGTTAATGGAGGGAGAATTCTTATAATATTACTTTTTGCTCCTCCTGTAAATATACCTTTTTTGAAAAGAAGATGGTCTCTTACGGCAATAAACTCCGGTGACATATCAATGCCTATCATAAGCCCTTCGCCTCTAACATCCATAATAACCTCATCATTAAACTTCTCTTTAAGCCGATTAAGATGTTTAATTAAATAATCACCCATTTTTGCAGCATTCTCAACCAACCTCTCATCTTCAATTATCTGCAAAACAGCCAATGCTGCCGCACATGCAAGATGATTGCCTCCAAAAGTTGTACCCAGCATACCCTGGACAGGTTGGAACATAGAGGATATCAGTGTTCCTCCAATAGGGAAACCGTTACCCATCCCTTTGGCTGTTGTTATGATATCGGCTTTTATCCCTGCATGTTGATGCGCAAAAAACTTTCCGGTTCTGCCATATCCGCTTTGAATCTCATCCAGAATAAGTACAACCCCGTGCTTTAGGGTTAGCTCTCTTAGTTGCCGTAAAAAAGAGTCTGAGGGTTTGTATATCCCGGCAACTCCTTGTATTCCTTCAATTATTACAGCAGCAAAATGGCCT
>CAZPFI010000110.1:0-6007 GCA_964585795.1 uncultured Muribaculaceae bacterium
TAATAATTATCAAAAAGCTATTTTAATGGACATTAACGATTTAAACCCCTCAAGAGTGTGGACCCACTTTTACTCTCTCACTCAAATCCCTCGTCCTTCAAAGAAAGAGGAGAAGGCAGTTCTGTTTTTGGAGAAATTTGGCAAAGACCTTGGTCTTGAGACTATCAAAGATGAATTGGGCAATATTATCATCAGAAAGCCGGCAAGCAAAGGTATGGAGGACAGAAAGGGAATTATCTTTCAGGCCCATATCGATATGGTACCACAGAAGAACAGTGACAAGGTACACGATTTTGAGAAAGATCCTATTGTTCCAAGAATTGTAGAGGACTGGATGTATGCTACAGGTACAACCCTGGGAGCAGACAATGGTCTTGGTATTGCAGTAGCAATGGCAGTACTGGAAGATAAAGATATGGTACACGGACCGGTAGAGGCACTTTTTACAATCGATGAAGAGGCGGGGATGAATGGAGCCAGAGGGCTAAAACCGGGTCTCCTCAAAGGAGATATTCTCATCAACCTCGATTCGGAAGATGAGGGAGAACTTTATGTAGGTTGTGCCGGCGGTCTGGATGCAAATGTTACATTCAGCTTCAACAGGCAACCTGCTGCTCAGGGAGCAGAGGGATACAAACTAAGCATAACAGGGCTTAAGGGCGGACACTCGGGAATGGATATCATTCTTGGAAGAGGCAATGCAAACAAAGCACTTGTAAGAATATTACTCCCTTTGATGAAGGAGCTTGGAGCAGAACTTGCATCAATAGAAGGAGGAAGTTTACGCAATGCTATTCCAAGAGAGGGATTTGCAACTCTGGCCATTCCTGCTTCAAACGCAAAGAAAGCAGCTGAAGTAGTTGAAAAACACTATCAAGAGATGAAAGCCGAGCTGGCAGCACACGAACCCGATCTTAAGATAACTCTTGAGAAATGTGAAACACCACAATCTGTGATAGACAATACGGCAGCTTTAAATATGGTTAAAGCAGTATATGCATGCCCTAACGGAGTAGAGAGAATGAGTGACGCAATGCCCGGACTGGTAGAGACTTCAAACAATCTTGCAATTGTAAAATCTTCTGAGAATAAGATAGAGATCAGCTGCCTGATGAGAAGCTCAGTTGACTCCGCCAAAGACATACTTGCAGCAGCTATAAGCTCGGTATTTGAACTGGCAGGAGCAAATGTTACTTTGTCGGGAGGATATCCGGGATGGAAGCCAAATATGGATTCCGATATCTTAAAGACAATGAAGAAGGTTTACAAAGATCTGTACGGTGTGGAACCTGAAGTTAAAGCCATTCATGCAGGTTTGGAATGCGGTATTCTGGGTGGAACATACACAAACTGGGATATGATCTCCTGCGGACCAACTATCCGCTCACCACACTCACCTGATGAAAGGGTTAACATTCCTACCGTTCAAAAGTGGTGGGACTACATTGTAGCAGTACTGAAAAATGCACCTGTTAAAAAATAAGTGTAAATAATAATTTGCAGGGCTGGAAATATTCATTATATTTGCAGCCCTTTTTTTTATTAAATTAATTAAAATAGTATGTTAAAACATTACGAAACCGTTTTCATTGCAACTCCCGTTTTATCTGATGCCCAGATAAAGGAAGCGGTAAAGAAATTTCGTGATTTCATAACCGGAAACGGTGGTGAGATTGTTCACGAAGAGGACTGGGGGCTTAAAAAGCTGGCATACCCAATTCAAAAAAAGACAACAGGTTTTTATCACCTGATTGAGTTTAAAGCAGATCCTGCTCTGATAGCCAAACTGGAGATTCAGTATCGCAGGGATGAGAGAATTATCCGTTTTCTGACCTTTGCTCTTGACAAACACGCAGCTGCTTATGCAGAAAAGAGAAGAGCAAACAGGGCTGAAGCTAAAACTATGGAGGCATAATTATGGCAACACAGACTAACAACGAAATCCGTTATCTGAACCCTCCAACTGTTGAGGTTAAGAAGAAAAAGTACTGCCGGTTTAAAAAATCCGGGATTAAGTACATAGATTACAAGGATGCAGAGTTCCTTAAGAAATTTCTAAATGAGCAGGGTAAAATTCTTCCCCGCCGCCTTACAGGAACATCACTCAAATTCCAGAAGAAAGTTTCACAGGCCGTTAAGCGTGCAAGACATCTTGCTTTGCTGCCATATGTTACAGATTTATTGAAATAAGCAAAGGAGGAGAATATGGAAATTATACTTATACAGGATGTCCCTAACTTAGGTCATAAAGACGATATAGTTACTGTGCGTAATGGTTATGCAACCAACTATCTCATACCCAAAGGCTTTGCTAAAATGGCTACTCCGTCTGCAAAGAAGGTTCACGCCGAAAATCTAAGACAGAGAGCTCATAAAGAGGCCAAAATAAGAGAGGAGGCAACAGCTCTGGCTACGAAACTGGAAGGAATGGTGGTTGAAGTTAAGACAAAGGTAAGTTCAACAGGCAAGATCTTCGGTTCTGTTAACAATATTCAGGTTGCTGAAGCTCTGGCAGCTACAGGATTCGATATTGACCGCAGAAACATCTCTATAACAGGAGAAGAGTCTGTTAAAGAGGTTGGTACTTATGATGCTGTTATAAAATGTTATAAAGACATTAAAGCAAATATCAAACTGGAAATCAAAGCAGAAGAGTAGCGCTTTAATGCCGGTTAATTAGAAAACAGAGAGATATTACTTTAAATACTCTCTGTTTTTTTTAAATACATCTCTAAATATTTGCACATTGAAAATATTTGGCATAACTTTAGTGACCTTTAGAACAATAATAAAATAATTTTGTTATATAAAAACGATTCTACCAAATCACATCTGCTATGAAAAATAAAATTTTAACATTGACATTATTACTGTTTACTGTTGCCTCATTTGCACAGGAACAGCAAAAGGGTGGCCATTATGGTCCATTCCTTACAAACAAATTCTTCGATAACTGGTTTATTTCTGCCGGTGGTGGTGTTCAGGTGATGTATGGAGAGCACGACACAAAGGCCAAATTCAGCAACAGACTTGCCCCTGCAATTGATGTCTCTTTAGGTAAATGGATTACCCCCTCAATTGGTGTGAGAGGACAGTATTCCGGTCTTACTGCTAAAGGCCTTGTTATGGATCCTACAGCCAGGTTTATCGAGGGACCTTCAAGCGACTGTGCAGGATGCTTCGAAGAGAAGTTCAGCTTCTTTAATCTGCACGGAGATGTTCTCTGGAATCTCTCGTCCACAATCGGAGGTTACAAAGCAGACAGAACCCTGGAGTTCATTCCTTTTATAGGTCTTGGCTATGCCAGATCATGGAAAACAGGAGTTAATCCAATATATAAGGAGGCCTCCGGAGCGGTGGGTCTTATTAATAAATTCCGTCTCTCGGATGCTATGAATTTCAATATTGAGCTAAGAGCATTACTTGTAAATGAAAGATTTGACGGATTTTCCATTGGCCATGGCATTGAAGAAATTGTATCTGCAACTATCGGGTTCACATATAACTTCAAAAGAAGAGGATTTGATAAGTATGTAGAGCCAATTCCTGCAGATTATACTCCTTATACAAGCAAAATTGCAGAGCTTGAGCAGAAGATTGCCGATAAAGATGCAAAAGCCAAAAAGCTTGCTGCCGATCTTGAGGCAGAAAAGAAAAACATTAAAGTGGAAACAAAAGTTGAGTACATGGCCTCTCCTTTGGCTGTATTCTTCCCTATCAACCAGTCTCGTCTTACCGATATGGATCTTATCAACCTTGCCCACTTTGCGGAAGCAGTTAAGAAATCGGGTAAAAAGTACAAAATACTCGGCTCTGCTGACAAAGCTACCGGTAACAGAAGGATAAACATGAAGCTTAGCCAGGATCGCGCAAACAGTGTATTCAATGCACTTGTAAACAAATTTGGTGTTAATCCCGATCAACTCGAAGTTATTGCAAAAGGCGACGAAAACGAGCCGTTTGACAAACCTGTTCTCAACCGGGTTGTTATTCTGGAGTAATTAGCTCTGTGCACTTTGATGCAAATAATAGATTAAAGATGAGGCGACCTGATAAAAAGGTCGCCTCTTTACCTACCAATACACACAACTTAATACTTAACCTAATTTCGATTGGTAAGGATTTTAAATTTCTATTTTTTACTTAATAGTAAAATGTAAGAAATACAACTCAGGGCATCCATTTCTGTTTTTCTTTCCCTTTTAAATAATGTCCAAACCATTGATGTATTTTTAAGGTTAGGTCTTTCTGGGTTTCAGGATTTAAAAAAACATGGCCCTCACCTGGATAAATGAGTAATGTGCTTTTTTTACCCAGTCGCTTCATTGCAGAATGAAAGATCATACTTTGAGAATAATTTACATGAAAGTCTTCAGCTCCGGTATATAGCATAAAAGGGATATTTACATTTTTTGCATGATATAAGGGAGAATTATTCAGATAACCTTGATAATTATTAAATAATGTTTCTTTCATCCTCAGTTGAGAATCTTCATATTGAAAAAACCGATGTGTTTTCCCACTTATGTTAAAGTAGTCTGCTGGAAAATATGAAATCCCTGCTCCTGCAATAGCTGTCGCAAACAAATCTGTCTGAGTTATTGTAAACATTGTTTCATATCCTCCAAAAGAGTGCCCTATAAGTCCAATCTTTTCTGAATTAATAGATTTGTTTTTTAATACTTCCATTACTCCTGAAACAATACAGTTGACTGCCGAGAATCCCGGTTTGGCAGTTTCGTAGACAATGTCTGGCAGAAAGACAAAATATCCGTCTGCCACAAGGTTTGTAGAATTAAAACCTGTTCCGTTATAAAATGAGGGGTTGGTATAATAATTCCAGTGTGTTGATTGTTTTTCATAAACATGCACAATCATTGGATAAATTGAATCTTCTATATACTCTGTAGGGTATTTAAGAATGCCCAAAAGCTCCTCTCCGTTACTATCACGGTAAGATATTTTTTCTTGCCTGTACCAGTGAAAGTTCTTAAAGTGCTTATTACTTTGAAAAACAGTCCGCAAACTGTCAGTTTCAACATCGTAAACCATAACCGATGGAGGAGAGCTGTATGTCTCTTTAACAAAGCTCATAACCTGATTGTTAAATGAAATTCGTGGTTTTATCGTATTACATTCATCCATAAAAAAAGATACGATACAATCGTCCTTTCGTTTAAATGAGAATCCTGTTTTATCACCCCTTTTGAACTGAAAAAACATGACAGAATCATTTATGATAACTCCTCGATTATTTCTTAAATCTGACGGACTTTTTAATGGTGTATTATTAATAAGCTTATAATATGTCTCATTTTCCCTACCAAATGTAATGCGCTTAATACTATCATCATCAATGGTGATAGCCCACAAATCAAAGTTATCGTAAACAAAAACTGTTTTTTCGTCATGACTCCATCCTTCTGCATGGTCCGAGCTACTAATGTATTTTACTTCTGACACCTTCCGGATTCTATCTGTAATATTGATAAATGTTTTATTAAATGTGTTATAGCACCACCACTTGTCATCATTAAAGTACAGAACATACTTACCGGACGGGCTTATATTTAAACATCTGGGATTATTTCTGAATTGTCTAATTATAAGCTCTTTATAACCTCTTGCAAAATTTAGTAAATAAACATCAAAAATGTCATTAATTGTGCTATCTGCCTGTAATTTGTGAGATGCAGGGTTGAAAACTAATGCATATTCTTCATTTATACCATAAAAAGCTTCCGGGGTTTCTAGGTCTGTTATGAATGAATGTCTGTTTTTGGCGGGCTCCCAGACGCTAATCTTGGGAATATTGCTGCTCCAGGTTAACATGCTTTCTCCAATATAAGGATCGTTTGATTTCCATATTATTGGCAATTCATTATAACCTAATGGATGCTTTGACTGGTGTGTGAAGAATAGACAATTACCATCCGGTGAAAACTCCAAAGGATAATTCCAATGTGAAATAATTATGTGTCCTTCAGGGAACCCCTTGATATCAGCC
>CAZPFI010000111.1:0-5910 GCA_964585795.1 uncultured Muribaculaceae bacterium
CCCTCCACATCACAGGCAAAAACAACTCCGTCCCATATTGCCAGGTTGTTCTTTACAGAGTTTCTCACCGGAAACCTCCATATTGTCTCACCACTTATCTTGTCTGCGGCTATCAATGCGTTACCGTCACGCCCGTCATCGTCGAATGTGGCTGTGATAACTGCCGTGCCGGTTATAAGGGGAGATGTCATAAAGGTGTTTGCACCCATAGAGTTAACCCATCTTATCTCTCTTGGAAAATGGTTTGAACTCTCAATTCTGTTTACTCTTGAATGAGTAGTGTTTCCATTTGAATACCTGACTCTTAAAAGGGGTTGTTCCAATGATAAATCAATTTTATTATTCACTCTCATTTGCGGAATTACACCTCTCCAGCTCCAGGAGCTGACTCTGGAAAGGGGAATCTCAATGTCACCCAATATAACAGATGCCTCTTGTGCATCATATGCAGTATCGTAAATATTTGCGATAATATTCCCTTTATTAAATATTGATGCAGCTGCGTGCGATTTGAGAGAGGCATAGCGTATTTCAGATGAGATTTCTCCTTTTGGTGTAATAGATATTACCCTGAACGAAGATGGCGTATGGTCTATTCCTCCCTTATTGGGTGACATGGAGCATATTGTGGTAACTCCTGTCCTCTCCGATTTTTCATATAAATTTATGTGATAGTGTGCATAGAGATATGCCTTGAGATTATGTTTCAAGAGATCAATAGAGACGCTCTCTCCCTTAAGATAGAAGTCATCTGCATAACCGACAAAATGGTGATTGATAAGCACCACAGGTGTACCCTGCTTTACACTCTCCAAATCCTTTTTTAACCAGGAGTAAACATCATCGGCACTGTACGAAGGACGCCTGTCTCCAAATAATACCGGAATATTTACAAAATGTACCCCTTTACTGTTGAATGAGTACCATACGGGGCCAAACAGTTTCTCATACAACTCCTCTCCATACTCACCGTCAACAAGATCGTGGTTACCCAGAGAATAGACTGCCCTGACACCTAATTGCTCTGTTGTCAGTTCTCTGGAGTGAAACTTAAGTCCGTTTTCGTAACAGATGTCACCATTGAATAAAACAAAATCGGGTTTTTCAAAAACCACATAATCTTTAAGCACCTCAACCCAATCTTTATGAATTCTGGCCTCTGTATCCCCTAAATGTAAAAACGAGAGAGGCCTGTCATTCGCTCTCCTGACAGTGAATGTAACATCGTTGAGATTTACATTTACCCCTCTCTTCTTCTGCATTACAGTAAGGGGCACATAGAAGCTGCCATCCTGTTCATATCCCTCGGGAGTGGTGATGAAGACAAACCTGCTGCGAGGATTGGCAATAATTGTGAACTCTCCATTACTTCTGCTTTTGACAAGGTTAAAGCCATCGGAAACCACCACCTCTCCAACTCCTTTGCCATTTTCATCAACAATCCTACCTTTGACCATCTCCTCTTTTGCTTCCCGGGAGTTGCCGGTAAAACCTCTCCCGGTAACAGGTAATGAGACAATTGCAAATAAAAGCAATAATACTCCGGCAATTAAAAACCTCTTCATAATTATTAAAATATAAAATGGTAAAAAAAGAAGCCGGCTACCCGAGTAACTGGCTTAAAAACTCACTGATTGTCATCCCGGCCGCCCTTACCTGTTGAGGAACCAGACTCATCTGAGTCATCCCCGGGACACTGTTAAGTTCAAGGAAATAGATGTCGTCGTTTTTAATAATAAAGTCCAGTCTAACCACCCCGCGACAGCCAAGATATCTGTATATCTTGTGAGACAAATCAATTATCCGTTCGCTTAAATGTGACGGAATTTCAGCCGGACATATCTCCTGAGAGGCACCCAGGTATTTTGCCTCATAGTCGAAAAACTCATTATTTGGTATTATCTCGGTAACAGGCAGTCTTACCAGATCTCCACCGTACTCGTACACTCCGTTTGTCATCTCACGACCCTCAATAAACTCCTCTACCAAAACAGAGTCGTCCTCGGTAAATGCCTTCTCAATAGCGTCATTCAACTCCTCCAGTCTCTTCACCTTGGTTATGCCAAAACTACTACCTCCGTTATTTGGCTTTACAAACAGAGGAAGGCCAAGGCGTGCTGTTATTTCGTAGGCGTTATAGCTGTCACCCCTTCTTATAAATTGCTCTTTTGCAAGTTTAACTCCGGTATCTCTCAGATAACATTTACAGGCATATTTGTCAAATGTGATTGCAGCAACAACTGCCGGTGAAGTTGTGAAATTCACCCCAACCATCTCGAAGTAGGCCTGTAACTGCCCATTTTCGCCGGGTTTCCCGTGAATCATTATAAGCACTTTCCAGAAATTAACCCTTCTGGCGGCATTTTGAGAGTCTGCGGGCATCTCAAATGAGAAATCCGATTTATCTATCATTTGGCTATCTCCTCCGGGCAGAAAAACTCTCCACTCTTTGCCCTTTATAAGTACCTCATAAACTTCGTACTTCTCTCTGTCTATATGAGAGGCCATATGTTTACCACTCTTAACAGAGACTTCAAACTCCGAGGAGTCCCCTCCGTAAACGAGCGCAATAATCTTCTTTGTCATTTTTTTTGACTTTAATTAAAAAACGGGTCTGAAGCAGCAGCGCCGCCCTCCAACTCTTCATCACTCCCTTTGCACCTGAGATCGGCATAGAACCCCGGAGGAGCTACAAAAGCATCATAAGGAGAGATTCCCAATGATTTGTCTTTCAACACCTTCTGCATAAATAATCCCCAAATTGGGAGAGCCATATTCGAACCGCCCCCAAGAGCGAGAGACTCAAAGTGAACCTGTCTGTCCTCGGCGCCTACCCAAACACCGGCAGTCAGCCGTGGTACAAATCCTATAAACCACCCGTCGGAGTGATCGTTTGTTGTGCCTGTTTTGCCGGCCAGAGGCCCCTCGGGAATATAGCGGAATCTTAACCTTGCTGCTGTTCCTTCATTTACGACACCCTCCATAAGATTTACCATAAGATAGGCCGTCTGTTCGCTCAATGCCTCTCTCTTTCTTGCTGTGAAATTACTTAGAACATTACCCGATTTATCTTCAATTCTGAGGACAAAGACAGGATCGATGTGAACTCCCCTGCTGGGGTATGTGTTATACGCACCAACCATTTCAAATAGGGTTATGTCTGCAGGCCCCAGACAAAGAGATACTACAGGGTCGAGGAAGCTTTTTATTCCAAGTCTTCTGCACATCTCAACCATAGCAAACGGACCAAATTGTCTCATAAGATAGGCAGAGATGTTGTTACTGCTTCGGGTGAGGCCCCATTTGAGAGTAACGCTTTTGCCGATGTACTCCTGACGGTCTGTGCTTTCGGGTGTCCAGGTTGTGTCCCCTACTATGAAAGTCTGAGGCACATTCACCACTTTATCACATGGAGTATATCCCTCCTGCATTGCAAGAGTATAGAGAAATGGTTTAATTGTTGAGCCCACTTGCCTCTTTGCCTGTCTTGCATTGTCATATTTAAAGAATCTGTAGTCGGGCCCCCCCACATATGCTTTTACAAAACCTGTCTGTGGCTCCATTGCAACAAATGAGGCCCTAAGAAAAGACTTGTAATATCGTATTGAGTCATCGGGAGTCATTACAGTATCAATACTCCCCCTGTTATTCCAGGCAAAAACATTCATTTTAACAGGTTTGGAGAAACTCTCCATAATCTCTTTCTCCGATGCACCATTGGCAGACATTATCCTGTATCTGTCGCTCCAGCGTCTGGCCTGCCTCATTATATTGTCTATTGTTGCTCTGGGCACATCATTTGAGAACGGCCTGTTCGTTTTCCATCTAAGCTCCCTGAAGAATACAGTCTGAAGCTCCTTTCCAAGATGTTCGGCAACTGCCTCCTCGGCATACCTCTGCATTTTTGAGTTAATTGTAGTATGAATTTTTAACCCCTCTTTGTCCAGGTTATACTTGGTTCCGTCGGGTTTGAGATTTTTGTTCAACCATCCGTAAAGTGGATCATCCCTCCAAAGAGTAGAGTCTGCCCTGTAATCTTCAAGTTGACGGTAATCCTGCCTTCGGGGTTCGTTTGCATTCATCACTCTCCTCAACATATCCCTGAAGTAGGGGCCAAGGCCCGAATTGTGATCCTGCTGTGTGTATGAAAGATTTATTGGAATATTAATTATTGAGTCGTAATCTGCTTTGTGCAGAAACCCGTACTTTCTCATCTGTGAGAGAACATGGTTTCTTCTGGCAAGTGAAAGATCGGGGTTTATCACCGGGTTAAATCTCGTGGGTTTATTAACCATCCCCACCAACAGCGCGCCCTCCTCTATTGTAAGCTGCGAAGGGTGTTTGCTGAAAAAAGTGTTTGAGGCGGCCCTGATACCATATGCATTACTACCGTAAAACACTGCATTCATATACATTGCAAGTATCTCCTCTTTGGTGTAATTTCTCTCCAGCTTAACAGCAGTTATCCACTCTTTGAATTTTGAAATGCCCAGTTTGAACATCTTTGCTCCCGGGAAATTGCTTCTGACGGTATCCCTTGGAAAAAGTGTTTTTGCAAGTTGCTGGGTTAATGTACTTCCGCCTCCTCCGGCCCTTTTCTGTCCCATAATAATCGACTTTACGCCTACTCTTACCAGACTTTTAAAATCTATACCGCTGTGATTGTGAAACCTCACATCTTCCGTTGCAATAACAGCATCCACCAGAGATGGTGCAAGCTCGCCGTATGTTACATAAGAGCGGTTCTCTATGTGAAAGGTTGTAAGAATCTCACCATCTTCCGATATAATCTCTGTAGCAAGGTTGTTTCTTGGATCTTCCAGCTCTTCGAAAGATGGGATGTCGGCAAAAAAACCTGTCATTAACAGTGTTATAAACAGTAATACAAAAGGAGCAAAAAGTACAGCCCAAAACCATTTTACATATTTCTTTCTCTTTTTGATATCCATTTTCCCTCGTTATTATGTGGTCTGTTATGTGACAAAATTAGAAATAATAATTTTGATATTCCCTTAATTTATACTTTACTTTGCAGCCATCAAGAGTTATTTATCTATGGGAGAGAACTTAGTTATCGTTGAGTCTCCGGCTAAAGCCAAGACTATCGAGAAGTTTCTGGGAAGCGGTTTTACTGTCAAATCAAGTTTCGGTCACATCCGGGATCTTTCAAAAAAGAATCTGGGAATTGATATAAAAAACGGGTTTCAACCCGATTATCTCGTATCAGACGACAAAAAAAAGGTGGTTAACGAGCTTAAAAACCTTGCTAAAAAAGCTGAAACAGTATGGCTGGCATCCGATGAAGACCGGGAAGGAGAGGCAATTGCGTGGCATTTATTTCACACGCTGGAGCTTGATGGCAAAAAGACGCGCCGCATTGTTTTTCATGAGATTACCAAAGATGCCATTTTAAAAGCAATTGAAAACCCGAGGGGGATTGACGACAATCTTGTTATGGCACAACAGGCACGAAGAGTTCTTGACCGTCTTGTAGGTTTCGAACTCTCTCCTGTTTTATGGAAAAAGGTAAAACCCAAGCTTTCGGCAGGAAGGGTTCAATCGGTGGCTCTTCGTCTTATTGTAGAGAGGGAGAGGGAGATTCAGCAGTTTAATGCCAGATCGCAATATAAAATAGACGCTCTTTTTAGTACCGGCAAATCTGCCGAAACCGATAAGGTAAACGCAGAGATTGCTCAGAGATTCGACACTCAGCAGGAGGCGCTTGAGATTCTTGAATCGTGCAAAGGTGCAATTTTTACAATTGGAGAAATTGATGAGAAACAGACTAAAAGAACACCTCCGGCACCATTTACAACCTCAACTCTTCAGCAGGAGGCCTCCCGCAAACTGGGCTTTTCATTAAGCCAGACAATGAGGGCTGCTCAAAGTCTTTACGAAAACGGACATATC
>CAZPFI010000112.1:0-5811 GCA_964585795.1 uncultured Muribaculaceae bacterium
ACCGGCTTGTTTGTATAACTTACACATTGTCAGTTAAATGGAACAAAAAAGCAGACACCAACATAACATAATCCCTGCTATTTCTTTCCTAAATGCTAACTAAACAAAATCCCTGCTATTTCTTTCCTAAATGCTGATTTTTAGCAACTTATAGAATACCGGCTTGTTTGTATAACTTACACATTGTCAGTTAAATGGAACAAAAAAGCAGAGATTATATGGTTCAAAAAAACCGCCCCGGTTTAAACCCGGAACGGTTACGCAAAAATATGAAACTCCGCTACAATCTCTCCCCGCAAAATTTATTTAGTTGCCCCGAAACCGGTTCCATTCATAGGTCTGGTTCCTCGTTTGCCGGTTTGGTCTGTTCTGTTTCTGTTTCCGGTTCCATCCTGTGGTCCGTAACCTCCTCTTGAATGTCCTCTCTGGTTCTCAATTTGACCGGTACCATTAATTTCACTTGATGTGGTTTTGTATGTAACCCTTCTTCCTGTTCCATCCTGTGATCCGCGTCCCATTGCTCCTCTTATTGCATTTCCGGACCCGTCACGCCTGCCCACTCTGTTACCGCTTCCATCCATGAGCCCTTTCCCGTTTCCAATCGTACAGGTTCCATTTTCGAAATTATCGCATATTCCGTTATTGTTTGCATCCACAAAGCAGCTTCTTAACTCCTTATTCTGGTTGTTTGTGTTTGTTTGTTCTGTTGTGTTTTGGGCCACTGCAATTGTCATTGTGACCAACATCATTACTGATGTGTACAAAATTCTCTTTCTCATCTTAATCTTTTTTTTGTTAGTACTACTTAACCTTTAACTTAACTTTTTACTTAATTATCTACTTAACTGTTTACTTAACTGTTTACTTAACTGTTTACTTAACTGTTTACTTAATTATCTACTTAACTGTTTACTTAATTATCTACTTAACTGTTTACTCTGGAGAACCGTTGTTGTTTCTGATCCCACCTCTCCTGAATCCTCTCTTGTCTCCGTGTCTGCCTGTATTGGGATTATCTCTGAAGAGTGGTTCGAACATTTTTCCAAGTTTTGCTCTCTGCTCAGGCGTGCATCTCTCTTTTAACCGCAGATAGAAAAGAGCAGTCTCTTCTTTAAGCCGTGCATGTTTAAAACCTATGCTGTCGGAGTAATTTTTTATCTGTATAAAATTGGGATTGTCACTGTTGATCTCTTTGTGAAGATTTGCTTTATAAAGATTCATGTCGTGAATGATCTCATTTGCAGTATGGCGAAAATCCCTGTTCTCCCTCCGGAAAACTTCCAGCTGATCTTTGTTAAGTGATAACTCACTCCGCATATATCTACCGTCAAACGGCGAGGCTTGAGGATCTATAATAATTGAACTTTGCTCCCTTTTATAATAGATATGTCTGGCTAATATCGTTCCTATGATACTAAAATTGAGTATTGCCATAATTACAATAATCCATGTCAGTATCTTATTTCTGTTTAATGTCTTCATTTTCAAACAATATTATTTATTTTAGAAGTGTGAAAATTCTAAAGATTGTTGCTTTGTTGTTCGGTGAATAATTCCAGGTTTTCTATATAACTGTCGTTTATGAGCAGTGCTGTGGTTTGGCTCTCTATAGGAGTGTTATATACATTACCGAGTAATATGCCGGAGAAGAGAGCCAGAACGATGCCTGCTGCTATTGCAAATTTCTGCAGAACAACCACCCTCATTCTCTCCCTTTCTATTGCAACCATAACTTTTGAGACAAGATATGGGTTTGGCTGTACCTCCAGCTCTTTATTAATAAAGCTGTCGATAATTGAATTGCTGTCTATCTCTTTTTTTGTGCTCATTTAATTGCTGCGTTTGTTATTAAGACAATTGTATTTGTAATTTCCTACGAAAGGTTTCTGTTGACATGCATTATTGATTTATTAACAGACTCTTTTTGATGTTATCTTTTGCTCTTATAAGATGTTGTTCTACAGCTCCCTCCGAAATATGCATAATTGAGGCAATCTCCTTCTGTGTCATTTCCTGATACCTTTGAAGTATTAATGCGGTCTTCTGTTTTTCCGGGAGTGAATCTATTGCTTTTTTAACTCTGTAACTATCTTCATGGGAGATAATCTGTTCCAGAGGGTTTTTAGCATGTGATGGTGTGTTTTGTATATTAAGAGAATCATTCTCGCTTGGATTATATATGTTGGTTCTGCTGAAAATACCGCTAATGAAACCTCTTTTCTTCTTTGCAACATGATTAAGACAGGCGTTAACTGCAATTCTGTATAACCAGGTAGAGAATTTTGACTCTTCTCTAAAGCTGTAAATTGATTTATAAAGTTTTACAAATATCTCCTGCACCATATCCTCGGCATCCTCTTTTGAGTGAAGATAACCCATAGACAGAGTGAAGAGCATACCTGTGTATTTCTCCACCAGCTCTTCGAAGGCCTTCATATTACCTTCTTTTACATCTGCTATAATCAGGGAGTCTTCTCTCATCTATATTATATAGAGGCAATTTAACGATAAAAGTTTAAAGATTGCGTTTGTTATATGAGACAGTATGTGTTAAGTTTTCCTACTCAATTCCTGTGGAAAAAATCTCTGCAATTTCTTTCCTAAACGCTGATAGATAGCAATTTAGGGCAAACCGGCTTATTTGTGTAACTTGCATGTTGTCAGGCAAATGGAACAAAAAAGCAGAGAATATAAATCCCCGACAGAAATACCTGCCGGGGATTCATCTCTCTGCTTGATTATATGCCTGATTATCCGTTCGTTAATTATCCGCCCGGAAATTATTCGTTTGATTACCGGTAGTTGAATTTATTGTCATAATTTCTTTAAATGCATGAATATCAGGCAATGGGGCCAAAATATCAGGAATTTTGAAGCAGTACCTTCTCAATAGCATCTTTGAATGAGTTCTTTGGCAGTGCTCCCATTGCCATTTGAGGAGAGCCCTCCATTGGTACAAAAAGAAGCGAAGGGATGCTGCGGATGCCAAATGCTCCTGCAAGTTCCTGCTCTTGCTCGGTATTTACTTTGTAAATGTATATTTTGCCATCGTATTCTGCGGCGAGCTCCTCAAGTATTGGGGCAATCATTTTGCAGGGGCCACACCAGTCTGCGTAGAAGTCAATTATTGCGGGTTTGTCGCCCAGGTATTTCCATTCATTGGGATTGCTTTGGTAATCGGCAACTTTTGAAAGAAATTCATCTTTTGTCAGGTGTATTGTTTTCATAACTATATTAATTTCAATTATTTATATTTTGTTCTAAATTTTATCTTATTACTTTCTTGCAATTTTTTCTAACTTTTATTATCTGTTACTCAAACTGTTTTTCAGTTAATTTTTCTGTCAATATTTTAAATAATATAAAATCATTTTTACATATTAATGAAAGGGAAGTTAGCTCTCTGCACTTTTTCCCTCTTCACTTTTTTTCCCTTCTTTTTTAAAAAGAGAGAATATGAGTGCTCCCAGAACAATTCCATATAGTGTGCTGTTTAATGGAGTGGAAGTTATAGCACAACCTCCGCTGTTGCATCCTATAAAATACCAGTAAAGGTATCCGCCTGCAGCTCCGGTTAGCCCCCCTGCTATTGTAAGCTTCTCTTTTTTAAGCAATTTAATAACTTTATTCATAATTCGAAATATTTTCCATAGGAAATAATAATGCAAAGGTAAATATATTATCTTAAAAAACAAATTTCCATTGGAAAATAATATAAATTTTAAATTTGTTATACTTTTGTGTTTGTATTGCAATTGTATGAGCAGCAAGTTCCGATGTTTTTAATGTTAAGTTTAACATTGAAGTGACATTGAAAATATGTATGATGATTGATGCAAAATTGCTTATACAGTTATCTGTAAAATATTAATTACCAAAATTTAACTATTATGGCTTATAATTTACTCAAAGGAAAGAGAGGGCTCATTTTCGGGGCTCTTAACGAGAGCTCAATTGCCTGGAAAACCGCAGAGAGGATATATGAAGAGGGTGGGAGATTTGTGTTAACCAATACTGCTGCCGCAATGAAATTCGGTAATGTCGATCAGCTGGCAGATAAATGTGAATCTGTTGTTATACCTGCAGATGCCACAGATGTAAATGATCTGGAAAATCTCATTAAGAAGGGAACAGAGTTTTTAGGAGGTAAGTTCGATTTTGTTCTTCACTCCATTGGAATGTCTCCCAATGTGAGAAAAGGAAGAACTTATGACGACCTCAATTATGTTTACCTTCACCAGACTCTTGACATATCTGCCATCTCTTTCCACAAGACTTTGCAAACCTGTCGTAAACTGGATGCAATAAATGACTGGGGATCGGTGGTTGCACTTTCGTATGTTGCAGCCCAGAGAACACTTTATGGTTACAACGACATGGCAGATGCCAAGGCATTGCTTGAGTCAATTGCAAGAAGTTTTGGGTACATATACGGCAGAGAGAAGAACATACGGATTAATACCGTGTCGCAATCACCAACAATGACAACTGCCGGTGGTGGAATAATGGGTTTTGACAAACTTTACGATTTTGCCGAGCGAATGTCACCTTTAGGGAACGCAACTGCAGAAGAGTGTGCCGATTACATTATTACTCTCTTCTCGGACCTAACCCGTAAAGTGACTATGCAAAATCTGTTCAATGACGGAGGTTACTCAAGTATGGGTATGAGTCTGGCTGCAATGAGTGTGTATCGCGAAGGTCTGGAATACACCGACGTTAAGGAAGATAAGAGTAAAAAGAAAAAGTAAAAAGAAAGAGTATCTCTGTGCCAGGTTTTATGTTTTTTCACACTACCGGTAGGGTATATTTACTTTGAGACGGTTACATATTAAATAGATTAAAATTGAGTAGGGAAGAGTTCCGGAATTTGTTTGACAAGTGTTTCGATTCTATCAGAACATATGTGTACTTCAAGTGCTCTGATGAGGAGATAGCTTCGGATATTGCTCAGGATGTCTTTATGAAAGTATGGGAGAAGGGGATGAATCTGAGTCCCGATAAAGATAAAAGCCTTCTATATAAAATGGCCTCCGATATGTATATAACAAAATTCCGACGCATGAAGGTTGAACTCAATTTTAAAAAGGACATCATAATAGATAAAAACGATATAACACCAGAACAGGAAGTGTATTACAGACAATTGACAGAGAATTATGCCAGAGCATTACAAGGGATGAATCAAAATCAGAGAGAGGTTTTTTTAATGAGTCGTTCGCAAGGGCTTAAATACGAGGAGATAGCAGACTTATTAGGAATTGGTGTTAAAGCGGTTGAAAAGAGGATGAGTGGAGCTTTAAAAGTATTGAAAGATAAATTATTGGTTTTATTTTTTCTTTTACTTCAGTTAAAAAATCTATTCTGAAGATGTGACATGAAAAATATTATAGTAAAACCGGACTGGAAGAAAACAAAAGAGGAAATTTGGAGTGAAAACTTCGAAAATCTTACATATTCTGTAATGCCAACCAGAAAAAGATTGGTTATGGTATATTTATATCCGGTTGCTGCAGCAATTCTCATATTAATTATAGTTTCAGGGTTATACACCAAAACTATTACATCAGACAGCGGAGAGAGAGTTTCATTTACTTTTTCAGATGGTTCTAAAGTGGTTCTTAATTCTGAAAGTTCCATAAGGTATAAACCATATTTGTGGTTTTTTACAAGGAGTACTGAGCTAATGGGTGAAGCATACTTTGAGGTGGTAAAAGGGAATGAATTTAAAGTAAGAACAAACTATGTGACAGTTTCTGTTCTTGGTACATCCTTTAATGTAATGGCCCGGAATGAAACATTATCTGTAAC
>CAZPFI010000113.1:0-5728 GCA_964585795.1 uncultured Muribaculaceae bacterium
TTGTCTCTTTTTTTTAAATTATCTCAACAGGAACTATCTCCTGCTGGAACTGTCCCGAATCTACTGCTTTTATGGCCTTTTGCTGAGATGTATAAGCAAACATATCCTGCTCTTCTCTGGTAATGCCGTACTTTTCTGCTATGTTTTCGGCTGTAATTCCCATGTGATAGTTGTTGAACGCATCTGTTAATCCATCGTTAACCATGTGATCTATCAATGTTACATTACCCATTTTTACACCGTTCCTCATAGCAGCTCCAGGCATTACGAAGGCAGCATTGCTCATCGATTCGGTTCCACCTGCAATTACAATGCCAGCATCACCCAAAAGTATCTCATTGTAGCCGTTCATTACAGCTTTCATTCCCGAACCGCATACCATATTGAGTGAATATGCAGGCACCTCTACAGGCACTCCTGCTTTTACCGAGCACTGTCTTGCTATGCCCTGAGAGTGACCAGCTGACAGTATGTTGCCAACTATCACAGAATCAATTTTTTCGGGTGAAATGCCCGTGTCTGCAATTATCTGTTTAATTACCTTTGCACCAAGCTCTCCCGGGCCAAATGCCGATAGTGTACCCATAAATTTGCCGATTGCTGTTCTTTTTGCAGCAACAATGTAAACCTTTTTCATAGTCAGCTCCTCATTTTAGTTAGTTTATCAGAAATAATCAATTTTGCATCTGTGGCTGCCTGAACATCCTCAACAGAAAATTCGGGATGTACTTCCAGCAGAACAATACCCTGGGAAGTTATCTCCATAACTCCCATCTCTGTGATAATCATATTTACCTGTCCCATTGCAGTAAGAGGTAATTTACACTCCTTTAATATTTTGGGAGCGCCTTTTGCAGTGTGTTCCATTGCAAGAATTACCCTTCTTGCACCAACAAGCAGGTCCATTGCACCTCCCATACCCGGGGTTTTCTTACCCGGTATCATCCAGTTTGCAAGGTTACCTTTTTCATCTACCTCCATGGCTCCGAGAATTGTGACATCAACATGACCGCCTCTGATAATTGAGAAGGAGATTGAAGAGTCGAAAGCCGATGCTCCCGGAAAATATGTTATGTAACCCGCTCCGGCGTTGGTATAATTCTTATCCTCCTCACCCGGAGCTGGTTCGGGCCCCATTCCAATAAGTCCGTTTTCGGATTGAAGAAAGACATTTATTCCTTCGGGGAGGTAGTTTGGCACAAGTGTGGGAAGGCCAATTCCCAGATTTACAACATCTCCGTCTTTTAATTCAAGGGCTGCTCTTCTTGCAATTACCTCTCTTATCTGATTCTTATCCATAACTGGTAGGTTTTAAATATTGTTTATTTTTTTAATGACTCTCTTCTTACAAACTCCTGTGCAATGTACGATCCTACATCGTCGGCGTAGCTGTTCATTCCAAAACCTGCATCGTACCCCAGCTCCTTGGCAAGTTCGTGGGATATACGCGGTCCGCCGCAAACGAGTATCACTTTATCTCTCAATCCCTCTGCTTCGAGCAACTCAACAAGCTCTACCATATTCTTAATATGGACATCCTTTTGGGTTACAGTCTGGGATACCAGAAGGGCATCTGCTTTGAGTTCGAGGGCTTTAGCAATAAAATCTTCGTTAAGCACTTGTGAACCAAGGTTGTATGCCTCAAACATTTCATATCTCTCAAGTCCGTAATGACCTGCGTAACCCTTCATATTCATTATGGCATCAATTCCTACAGTATGTGCATCTGTGCCGGTACTTGCTCCAATTACAACTATTGGACGGCCAACATTCTCTTTTATAAAATTGTCGGTTTCATGCATATCCATAACGGTGCTTTCAACTTTTAGAACATGTATAGTTGTAAAATCCACTGTAGCATTTGAACTTCCGTAACAGTTAAAAAAAGTGAATACCGGCATAAGTTCTTTAAAATAAACAATCTGAGGATTTTCAAGCCCCATCTTTTTCAACATCATTTTGGCTGCCTCTGTAGCTTCGGCACTGGCCGGAACAGGGAGGGTGAAACTCACCTGTACTTTACCGTCATTCATTGTATCTCCGTATGGTGATACTTTTTGCAGATCTAAAGTTTTGTCAAAATCTTTCGACTGTGTAGAATATAAACCTCCACTCATATTATTGTTCTCCTTTCATTATCCTGATAAACGGATTTAAATAATTATTACCCTTTTCGGCGACTCCCTCAAGTCCCTTTCCTCCGGTTTTAGCCCTCTTAACATCGCCGAAGAGCCCCAGCTCCAGAGCGGAGAAGAGACCTTCCTTACTTATTTTCTCAAGTGTGTTTATAGAGTTTTCAAGCACCGAGGCCGCTCTGTTTCGAATAACTCCACCCTCTTTAAACTCAATTTCACTGCCCAGATCCTTCATATTTCCAAAAATATACCTTGCATTCTCAATTGCCAGATATCTGTCGGACATAAATGGTGTATGGATTGCTTCGGTTGGCATTCCCAAAAGCTGAATTCCCTGATTGGTCATTATACCCACCATATTGAACAGGGCATCCTGAATGTGTCCCTTGAAGATGTTGCCTGTCATAAACTTTGTTGGAGGCATATACTTTAAAGGGGCTTTCGGGAATATCTCCCTGGTCATTTGTGCCTGTGCCAGTTCGTACAAAAACCCGTTCTCCAGCTCGGGATCCATCTCAAAGGCGTGTCCAAGACCCATCTGCTCTTCGGGAATTCCTGCCAGTTTTGCAAGCTGCTCATTTATAAAGTCGGAGGCAAGTACAGTGTGCGCCTCTTCGTATGCATCTGCTGTTGTAAGGTAGTTGTCCTCACCGGTATTAATAATTACTCCGGCAAAACCATTTATTACTCTTGAAAAATACTGATCTATAAGGGTTCTTTGCATATTGATGTCTCTGAAAAGGATACCGTAAAGTGCATCGTTTAGCATAACATCAAGACCTTCAAGGGCTCCCATTACTGCAATCTCGGGCATACACAGCCCCGAACAGTAGTTGCACAATCTTATGTATCTGCCCAGCTCTTCACCAACTTTATTAAGAGCAGATCTCATTATTCTAAAGTTCTCCTGGGTGGCAAAAGTGCCTCCGAATCCTTCGGTTGTTGCTCCGTAAGGAACATAATCGAGCAGAGATTGTCCGGTGGTTCTTATTACTGCAATTATGTCGGCACCCTGTCTTGCAGCTGCTTCTGCCTGCACTACATCTTCGTAAATATTACCCGTGGCAACTATAACATAAAGGTATGGCTTGTTCCCCTCTCCCAATCTTTTAATGTACTCCTCTCTTCCCCATCGCTTTTCTGATATTTTATCAATACAACTCTTAACTACCGGAGCCAGAGCTTTCTCTATTTCATCTCTTCCTGCAACAGGTAACCTTGTTATGTCCAGCTCACCTGCAGATATCTTTTGGGCAATTTGCTGAGGTGTAAGTGAGGTATTTACCATAGCATTGGCAATGTAGAAGAGTACCCCCTGGTTAATTACGCCTCTCTCTTTGAGAAAATCGGTAACAATATTCGGCAAAGGTACCTGATTGTCGTCGGTACCGTCTATTCCCATCATTCGGCATAAAGTTCTTTCAACCGCAACTGTAGTGTAGTTCTCTACAAAACTCTGCACACTACCTGCAATCTGCGATGCCAGTTGCCTGGCATACTCCACTCTTTTAAAATCTAAACCTAATTTACTGTGCATCTTTTTATTTATTCTTTTTTAAATTATTTTCGGCACCGTTAATCCACCCCTCATCTGCACCCAGTGATGTGGCAATTCGTATAGCTTCGTGAGGGACCTCCTCTTTATCGTCCGCAACTAAACTGTAGTTCATCACACCCTCATCAAAGCCGGTTACTCTTAATCTATGACATTGCTTATTGTCTAATTTATAGTGTGTTGTAGTAACGCTCATGCATTTTAAACCACTTAATACATCCAGCAGAGCACCTGCCAGAGCTGTCCCCTCGCGGGGATTTGTGGTTGAAGCTGGTTCATCTGTTAAGGCGAGGATAAAGTGGCCTCTCCTTATCTGTTTTATCATGTGGTCTATCCTCTTTATCTCGGCAGCAAACGAAGATAGACCCTTTGTAAAGTCCTGGTCATCACCCGACGATAGAAATACCTCTTCTACCGGTACTACTGCGGCCTCTTTTGCCGGCACTCCAAAACCAAACTGAAACATATACTGAGCCAGTGCCAGTGTCTTTAATGTGAGACTCTTACCTCCCATATTTGCACCTGTAACCAATAAAGGAACAGAGTTCTGCAGCTGAATGTCAATTTTTTGGTACACTTTTTTTTCTGCAGCCAGCAACTCAACTACCTGAGGATTAAAGAGCCCCTTGTAGGAGGTTGTTTTAGATGATATCTCCGGAACAGTGAGATTTAGCTCTGTTAAAAGTGCACACTTAGCAATAAGCAGATCTATTGCAGCAAGTTCATTTATGGAGCTCAGCAGTGCTGCTGTCTCTTCTTTAAGCTTTGCAGAGAGTTGACTCCTGACAATGTTTTCCAGCTGAGATATTTGATACTCATTTTGGGGATCGGGTTCGGCAGAGTCCTCTCTCTCTTTTCTGAGAACCTTAAGCTGAGGGTGATATGAGTCGTAAATGTAAAAAGATGTAATTCTTTTACCTTCGGGGTCAAGTAAATTGAGCAATTGCGACAGATCTGCCAGAACAACCGATTTAACGGCGGTAACCTTTAACAAATCTCTTACCTCCTGGTTAACCAGCAGCAGAAGCTTAATTTCGAAAAGCTCAATATCGTCCGCTGTACTACCCTCTTTTAAACGGTTTACAGAGTTTCTAATGTCCTTCAGGGTGGAGAGTTTAATTTTAACTTTTTCTATTACAGAAGCAAAACTCTCATTTGAAGTAATTTGGCCGAATTCTGTAAGGTGACTGTATTGAAGTTTTATATCATCCTCTTTAACAGGCATATGAGTCTCAAGCAGAAGGGCTCTGGTGAGCGGAGAGCATAAACCCAGCAGTGAATATACATATCGTATTCCACATGAAGATGTTAATATGTTTTTAAACTTTATAGCCATCTGTCAAAATATCATAAACAGGTACATTCACTCTGGAGGAGAGCTCTTTACAAAGTGTTGAGGAGTTTAAACGAATTCCATTGGGAGCTAACGGATTAACACATATAGCAATAAGTTTGCTCTTCATTAATACTGTCAATTTGCCGCCTCCCTTGTTGAAATTTGACCAGTTGGTTGCAGTGATGAATAATCTGGTAAAATCCCTTACAATTATCTCCTTTCCCCTGTATCTCTCATCCTGTATAAACAACTTTAAAAGTCTGTCGGTAACCGCTCCTGCTACATAATAGCAGTGAAAATCCCTCATTTCAAATGCCTTTTGATGACCTTCGGAAAAAGAGGATTCATACACCGGTCCCTCAATACTTCCATCTTTATTAACACCCCATATCCCCTTTTCGGGTAACTCCTCCTGCCTGTTAACTTTTTGTAAAGTAAGAGGTATCTCTATCAATCCGGTTACAAAAGTGGTTTTATTTACCAGATCTTTTATGTTTGAGGAGAGTGCCGCCCCTGTTGCCAGAATCATAGACTTGGCAACAACGGGAGATGCAAGACTTAATCTTGACAGTGCTCCGTCAATAATACAAAGATCTGTTTTATAATCGGTTTTAAGTTGCTTAATCCATTTTACAAGTGAGGAGGTGGTAGCCGGGCCCGATAGTAAAACCTTGCCTTTTTGCAGTGATCTTGCCGTTATAA
>CAZPFI010000114.1:0-5529 GCA_964585795.1 uncultured Muribaculaceae bacterium
TCTTTATGTAACGGCCCCCACACAGAGGAATCGGCATACTCTCTGTTAAGTTGCTCGATATCTGCATTCCACTGATCGTTGTTGTTGAGAGACTCCTCGACAAGCTCCAGGAGAGCTTTATCTGTGATATTTTTAAAGTTATTATCAGTCTCGTTATCAGAGCTCGTTGCCTCAGGAGTCTCCGCAATAGCACCAAGTCTTCTTATTGCCTTTGCATACCTGGTGTTGAGGTCGAACAGCTCTTTCGAGTGGCTGTCAACGGCCTTATTCTTTCTTGTTATATCTACCATACCCAGCCCCTGAAGATTCTTTAAAAATGAATCAAGGTCGGCATGAAAGACAATAAAAGAGTATTTGTCCATTTTGGTTATCATACGCTCTCCTCCTCCTGTTTGCGTTTCTTTACAATTTTCTGAGATGCTTTGGAGAGATTCTCCTCATCTTCCATAAACCGTTTAATCTTAAGAATTGCCTCCTGATAACCCGGTATCTGAACCTTCTCATAAAGATTAACTTTTTGAGTGGTTTTTTTACGGGCAAAATCCAGAAGCCGCATCTTTTCGAGATATATCTCAGATTCTATTCCAAGTTGTGCCAGAGTCTTAAGAATGTCAATCCCCTGATAGTACCACAGCGGTTTAACAAAGGGATTATATGATTTAACATCGTAAATAACATCCTTAAGTGAGGGTGTTCTTACACCCGCAATTTTTATAATCTCAAGCTCAACATCTTTAACAGAGATAAGACCCGGTTGAAACTCATTCCACAATCCGGCAAGGTAGTCATATGACTTTAGGGCAGACTGAAGCTTTTGTGCAAGCTGGTCGGAGAGATCCTTGGCTCTCTTAACCTCAAGTCTTAATGCCGACTCCTTGTTTTTGAGTGTTGGCAAAGCATTCACCCTAATCTTAAGTTGTTTGTTAAGATCGTTGAGTGATGTTTTGTTAAATTGGAATTTTATTGCCATACTCTTTTGTTATCAGTTTTTCCAGTATTTCTGAGTAATCTCCTCTTTTATACTTACTTCTGTAGTTGAGAAATATTTCCCAAACAGCTCCCAACCGGTGTCAAGCATCTGTGTGGTGTCGATGTTAACCTCAATTGACAGTAGTCTGTTTGAGTAATCTTTAGCAAAATCGAGACATCTGTGATCGTAATCACTCAGGTCGAATCCGTTTTCGAGTTTAGTCTTTGCATTTGCGGCATCTGCATACAGACGGACAGCTGCATTCATCACATGGTTGTGATCTTCCCTTGTCTTCTTACCTATCACAAGTTGTTTCAACCTTGACAGAGAGCGGAAAGGATCTACTATTACTTTCCCTGTATCGGAGTCACTTCTAAGGAAGAGCTGTCCCTCTGTAATATAACCTGTGTTGTCGGGAATTGCGTGTGTTATATCACCTCCGCTTAGAGTGGTTACTGCAATGATTGTTATTGAACCTCCATCAGGAAGCTGAACTGCCTTTTCGTAAATTTTAGCAAGGTCGGAGTATAAAGAACCTGGCATAGAGTCCTTTGAAGGAATCTGGTCCATACGGTTACTCACTATACTAAGAGCATCTGCGTAGAGAGTCATATCGGTAAGCAGAACAAGTACCTTCTCGTTTTTGTCAACAGCAAAGTACTCGGCTGCCGTAAGTGCCATATCCGGAATCAGTAGACGCTCAACAGGAGGTTGCTCGGTTGTGTTGACAAAGCTAATAATTTTATTGAGTGCACCTGCGTTTTCGAATATCTGTTTATAATAGAGGTAATCGTCATTGGTAAGACCCATTCCTCCAAGAATAATTTTATCCACATCTGCCCTTAATGCAACCTGTGCCATAACCTGGTTGTAGGGCTGATCGGGATCGGCGAAAAAGGGAATCTTCTGCCCCGAAACCAACGTGTTATTAAGGTCAATACCTGCAATACCTGTAGGAATAAGCTCCGATGGTTGTCTCCTTCTGTAGGGATTTACCGAGGGGCCTCCAATATACCTTCTCTCACCCTCGACAACAGGACCTCCGTCAATAGGATCACCGAATGCGTTGAAAAACCGTCCTGACAAATCTTCACTTACATTAAGAGTTGGTGGCTCTCCAAAGAAGATAACTTCGGCGTTAGTAGGAATTCCGTCAGTGCCGGCAAAAACCTGCAGTGTTATAAGGTCTTTTTTAATCTTTACAACTTGAGCCAGGCGTCCGGAAACAGTTGCAAGCTCTTCATTGGTTATCCCCTGAGCCCTCAAAGCCACAGTAGCTTTGGTAATAGACTCAAGTTGTGTATATATCTTCTGAAATGCTTTACTTGCCATCGTTCAATTCTTTATTTAGTTGATCAAAGTATTTGTTAAAATCTTCGCTTTTAAACTTGGAGTAGTTCATCTGACGCAGTGTGTTGATAATTTTTTTGTAGAAATTTCCACACTCCTCAAAATTATCAAATTCGAACTCTTTTTCGCAAATATCAAGAGTAAGGTAATACATATAGCTTTGTCTTTCCATAGGGCAGTTTGCGTCTATCTTGTCAAAAGCATCTTGCTGGAGGATAACAAAATCGATAAGTTCCGATTTCCAGTATCTTTTATGGTAATCCAATGGAACACCATCATCACCCAGAATATTTATCTGTTCATATGCCTCCTTACCTCTTAATACAATGTTTTTACCCCTTAATACCTTATCAACCCACTCTTCGTCAATACGATTTTTGAAATCCTCAATAATTTCGGGATATTCCAGATATTTTGAGTATGAATCGATTGGATCAACCGCAGGGTAGCGTTTCCTGTCTGCTCTGTTTTGAGATAGTGCAAAGAAACATCTGGCTGCTTTTTTGGTTGATTCTGTAACCGGCTCCTTAAGGTTACCTCCTGCCGGCGATACAGTGCCGATAAATGTAACAGAACCGGTCTCTCCGTTATTGAGGTTAACGATTCCTGCTCTTGCATAGAAGCTGGAGATAATAGCGGGAAGGTCCATAGGAAACGCATCTGCACCGGGCAGCTCCTCCATTCTGTTACTCATCTCTCTAAGTGCCTGAGCCCAGCGTGAAGTTGAATCTGCAAGAAGCAACACCTTAAGACCCATTGAGCGGTAATACTCACCGATTGTCATTGCTGTGTAAACAGATGCCTCGCGGGCAGCAACAGGCATATTGGAGGTGTTACAGATAATAGTGGTTCTCTCCATAAGCATTCTGCCGGTTCGCGGATCTTCCAGCAGCGGAAACTCTGTGAATATCTCCACAACCTCATTTGCTCTCTCTCCACATGCGGCAAAGATTATAACATCGGCATCTGCCTGTTTGGAAATTGCGTGCTGAAGCACAGTTTTGCCACTGCCGAAAGGACCCGGTATAAAACCTGTACCTCCCTCTGCAATGGGGTTAAAGGTATCAATCACCCTCACCCGGGTCTCCATAATACGGTACGGCCTCGGCTTATCTGTATATTTTGTAATTGCAACCTTAACAGGCCATCTCTGAACCATAGTTACATTCACATCCTGACCATTTTCATCTGTGAGAACTGCTATTGTATCGTTAATTTTGTACTCACCCTCCCCGGCAACAGATTTGACAGTGTATGTACCTTCGAAAGTGAAGGGAACCATAATTTTATGAGGCAGCCAACCCTCCATAACTTCGCCCAGCCAGTCGGCAGCAATAACCTCGTCTCCCGGAGATGCCAAAGGTTTAAACACCCAAATTTTTTCTGCATCAAGCGCTGCTGTATATTCTCCTCTGGTAAGAAATACTCCCTCCATTGTCTCCAGATTATTCTGCAGACCATCATAGATACTGGAAAGAATACCGGGACCAAGGGAGACCTCCAGCATATGTCCCTGAAATTCAACAGTGTCTCCTGTTTTTAATCCTCTGGTGCTTTCATAAACCTGCACAAAAACATCTTTTCCGCTAACTTTAATAACCTCTGCCATAAGCTTGGTGTCTGACAGATTTATAAAGCAAATCTCATTCTGAGCAACGGGACCATCTACCTCAATTGTAACCAGGTTGGAGATAATCCCTGTAACTTTTCCTGTGGTTTTCATATATTAATTATTGTTTTCCTTTTTATAACTACCCTTTACCTCTTCTACGAACTTTCTGAAGACTTCTTCTCCGGTTTTTTTGTCGAGTTTTATCCATCTTGCAACAACAGATGCTTTAAAAATAAAGGATAATATAACATCGATGTCAAAATAGTTGAATTTGCATATCTCGTTTGCCTTCTCCCAGCGTAAACTGTCAAGAAGCTGTTCTCTTTGCAAAATGTCGGTGTTTTCCAAAACTTTCAAAACAGCAGATGCCGTGTCAGACAACATAGAGATGCCAAAATCGTTGGCCTTGCTCATTTTAAGACTCTCTGCTATCTCCCCCTCACCAATTATGAATTCTGACGGATCCTGTGCAATCTTCCTTG
Organism: uncultured Muribaculaceae bacterium; assembly: GCA_964585795.1. Taxonomy (GTDB): domain Bacteria; phylum Bacteroidota; class Bacteroidia; order Bacteroidales; family UBA932; genus Bact-08. The sequence continues at coordinate 4,415 of CAZPFI010000114.1, forward strand.
AAACATAAGCGGCCTGAATGTTTCTCATCTCCAGGTCGAAGGAGAAGTACTCCCTTATAAATTTAACCGGTGATTTTTTTGCCTCTCTGTAAAAATGGTTATTGAGATTCTCCTCCCTGAATCCAAAGAGCAGCCACTCGATGCGTCTGATATCCTCTTTTGAACACATTGAGGTTATCTGATTCAAAAAAGAGTCAAAATTGAAGCCGGAGCTCTCGAAATCCAGTGTCAGATCGGGGAGTCCTGCGATGATGTAGTGATAATTTGCCATCGCTATTCCTGAAATAAGAATTGGCGGGTTTTTGGTTTAAGGTATTGAAAAAGTAACTCCTGGAAATCTTTTTCTGTGAAGCTTACGATAAATCCACCATCTTTGGGACCAATCTTAAATCCGTTTTGTACCTTTTTGTCAAAGGAGACCTCAACTCCTGATGTAAGGTTTTTAAGAATATCATTCTTTATAAAACTTTCCAGTTGCTCTCTGCTCTTTTCGGAGAGAAGAATTTCAAGGGAGACCGCTTCGCTTTTGGCGGGATTAAATGCAGAAACTGCCTCTTTAATTATGCTTCCAAGGAACTCTTTACTCTCCATTGACTGGTTAATTGGCTTCTCTGTTGATTTGAGTATGATTATCTCTTCAATCTTCTGCTTTACAGTCGCAAGGGTCTGTCTTGATACCATCTTAACCTCGTTCTCAACTTTAAGTTTGTAGTCGCCGGCATCTTTTTTAGCTTTGTCAAGAATCTCTTTATACTCTTCCTTTGCCTTTGCAATAATGTCATCGGCTTCCGCTTTTGCTTTAGCTTTAATCTCTTCGGCCTCTCTCCTTCCTTTAGAAAGCCCCTCGTCATAGAGTTTGTTGGTAAGCTCTTGCAACTTATTCTGCATATCTTATAAGGTTTTAAAAAATTTCCCAAAAATACGAAAAAATAGAAAAGCTCCCTAATAAAGGGAGCTTTTTAACCAAATTTTTACATTTATTTATACTCTAACTAAGGAATCCGAGTAGAATTCCGGCAGCTACAGCACTGCCTATAACACCAGCTACATTAGGCCCCATAGCGTGCATTAACAAAAAGTTAGATCTGTCATATTCGAGACCCACATTATTAGAC
>CAZPFI010000115.1:0-5450 GCA_964585795.1 uncultured Muribaculaceae bacterium
AGTTCCATTTAGTGAAACATTTACCATAAGTGGACAGTTGATTGTTCTGGCACTAATTCAAATAGGAGGATTGGGAGTATTAACAATAACAACATTCTTTGCTGTTTTTTTTATGAGTGGCATCTCTACCAACAGTGAATATGTAGTTAAAGACATCATTTCGGGAGACAGAAGCACACAACTCTATTCATTGGTAGGTAAAATAGTGATAACTACACTTGTTTTTGAATTTACAGGTGCTTTATTAATCTATATCTATTGTGGTCCATTTTTGGACATGGCAGAAATTGAGAAAATATACTTTGCGATATTTCATTCTATTTCAGCATTTTGTAATGCGGGGTTTTCAACCATGCCAAATAATCTGGCAGAACAATCATTAATTCACATATATCCTTTATATTTAATTGTATCGCTCCTTATTATAACAGGAGGAATCGGGTTCCCGATAATTTCCAATATGCTTGGTATATTAAAACACAGATCAAAGCAGTTTATAAGCTTGATAACGAAAAAAAAGATAAAAAGATTTGTAAGGGAATGGGACATAAATTCAATAATTGTTATCAAGACAACAGGTGTACTGTTATTAACCGGAACTTTTTATTTTTTAATATTTGAGTGGAATGGTCTGCTGGCACCATTTGAAGGTTTTGAAAAAATTTCTCAGGCATTTTTTAATTCAGTTACGCCAAGAACTGCCGGATTTAACTCGCTTGATACATCATCTTTAGGGGGGATATCCTTTTTTGTAATACTTATACTTATGTGGATAGGTGGAGCTCCCCAATCAACATCAGGAGGTATAAAAGTAACAACTTTCACTTTAATGATAAAAAATGCAGTAGAGTTTATTAAAGGGAATCCTATGGTTGAAATTTCGGGAAGGGAGATATCAAACAGATCAATTACGAAGGCCTTTGCAACAGTAGTTGTGTCTCTTATTACAATTTTTTTGGCACATGTTACATTAATTACAATTCAACCAGAAGCAGATTATTCGAAACTTTTGTTCGAAATTGTATCAGCTTTGGGAACTGTTGGTTTAAGCATGGGAATAACAGGGGATCTGAATGAAGGTTCAAAAATTGTTATCATAATACTGATGTTTGTGGGCAGAGTTGGTGTTATAACATTTATATCGTCATTTATTTCAAAAAAGGGGAGCCGGGGATACAAGTATCCTGTTTCAGATATATTGATTAACTAAATTTGGTGTTATGAAGTACATTATTGTTGGATTGGGGAATTTTGGTTCTGTTTTGGCAGAGCGGTTTACACAAATAGGATATGATGTAGTAGGTGTTGACAGGAATATTGAAAGGGTTGAAGAGATGAAATCAAAAATTCCGGTTGCTATTTGTCTTAACATAACAGACAGGAATAGTCTTAACATTCTTCCTTTAAAAAGTGCAGATGGTGTTATAATTGCACTTGGAAAAGAGCTCGGAGAGTCTCTGACTGCCTTTGCTTTACTTAAAGATTGCGGAGTTAGAAAAATAATTGTGAGGGCAGTGAGCGAGGTACACGAAAATGTTCTAGAGCTGCTTGGTGTAGAGCATATAATTTATCCAGAGAAGGATGCTGCACATAAATATGCGTTGAGCCTTGAAATAAAGGAGTTTGTAAGTTCATATAAACTTGATGAAGATACTTTTATTGTGCAAATGCGTGTGCCTTTGAGATTTCTGCATCTGAAGGTTTCTATGATTAATTTTGAAAAGGATTATAATGTTAAATTTATTTGTTTATTAAAAGAGGAAGATTCAAATAATTTGTTTGGTAAATCAAGAAAGATATTAAAAGTTTCAAGCAGAGCAAAAGAGAATGAGATTCTCGAAAGGGGAGACATAATCGTTATTATGGGAACATTTGAGAATCTCAGTAAACTTGGCAGATAGGTTAATATACAGGGTCTTCCACCTTGCCCATAAAGAGAATGGTTGAGGTAGAAGTCTCTGTAATAGCAAAGAAGAATGGTCTGTTGGCGCGAAACTCCTTTTTGATTGGGGCAGAGGTTACCATAACTTCAACTGCTGTTACGGCAGCAGCTTCGCTCCCCTTCTCGTTTACATCAATTACTGCTTTCTGGATTACATTGCTTATAAACAGTCTCTGAGGAGAGACTTCTGCTATTCCGGAGAAATCGGCAACATTTGGGTTAAAAGCATCTTTTATGCCCAGTTCATCCAATATATCATTGAATTTAATTTCGTAGGCGAACTTAAATTTTGGAATAAAAATATCTGTATTTACCTGTGAAAGCCCCGAAAAAATTCTCTCCCATGTGGCCGGTTTCAGCAGCTCTTCTGCAGCATCAGACAAATGTGTACCCTGTGGGGGCAGGATGAATGACATTTTAAAAGATCCGTTTCCGTATGGCAGGGAGAGGTATTTATAACCGTTGTTTTCGTAGTACTCCATGTGTCCGGAAAGATACATAGTGACAACATTTGTTGTGGTACCGTCTCTTTTATAAAATGGATTGTGTGTCGTTTGTGATGTGCTGAAGGGTTTGCTCCACTCTCCCTTGAAATAAAGGGCATTAATAAGATACATGACAGCACTTTCATCAATTGTTTCAATAATCTGGTCTATAAGGCCGTTTGTCTTTGTGCTGCACCAATTGTTTATTGTGTTTACCGAAGCCGGACTGGCGAAATTGAGTCCCTCGATTGATGCATAGAAAAAGTTGCGGTTTTTGGTTTTAAACGGCTCTTTCACCTGTAGCTGATTTCGATACCATATAGAGTTGGCAACAGAAAGCTTAACTTTTTTATCAGATTTGGGAAGTGCATCCTGCATTTTTTTGAAGTAGTTATTCACATGATCTTCCGAAGAGCCGGCAAATCCCAAAAACTCCTGCATCTGGCTTTTTGTTGTTCCGGCAGCACCATTCCAGGTCATTGCCAATGCAATATTTAAACTAAATGGGGAAATTATTACATTTTTAAACTCATCATCCTTTTTCTCCTGTTTCATTATCTCATCCAGAAGTTTGGGTGCAGTAACATTAGATGCTTGAGCAACAAATGCTTCCCCTGAATTTAGTTGTATTACAACCGGTAGATTGGTATCGGGGTCACTCTTCTCGCAAGATGTGAGCAATGCTCCGATAAGTGTAAATAGTAGAAATCCGCTAAGCATAGAGATAGATTTAAAATTACGAAGGCAGTTTAATGTGTTTTTCATATTTCCTGAGTTTAAAAGACAATACGGCAGACAAAGGATAAGCGCTACACCTTCAGGGCAAATTTAACGATTATATTTACATATCTTTGTTTAGAAACAGCAAATAGTATTTTATGAAAAAGACTCTTATTATAATTTTTACCCTTTCTGTGGCAGTTATGTCTTATTCGCAGGAGGCAAAGAGGGCTCTCACCGTAAATGATATTGCAGAGTGGAGGAGGATAACTCAAAAGGAGATTTCACCCCGGGGCTTATATGTTGCAGCCAGGGTTGAGACCTGGAAAGGAGCTTCAGATGTCAATCTTTACGATGCTAAAGCACGATTGATCTTTACCAGAGACTCCTCTTCGAACATCACCTTTGACCAAACCGGAGAGTTTCTTCTCTTTAAAAGAGGAGAGGGTAAAAGGCAGTCCCTGCATATATTTTCGATAAACAATAAAAGAGAAAGAGTGGTTGGGGAGGTGAAGGACTATTTAATTCCCAAAGAGTGCGGGCAATACTTTTTGTACCGCAGTCAGGATTCGACACTGGTGATGGAGTCTTTTGACGGAAAGGTGTTCAAATCAGCAGGAAGAGCAGAAGGGTATAAAGTAAGCGAGAACGGGCAAAAGGTTATTTCACACTATAAAGGTATTGTAATTGTCCACGATATGGAGAAAGAGTTGTCCGATACTATTATGCACAGTGCCAAAGCCCCGGTTAAACTGGCAGCAAGCAAAAACGGTAACAGATTCTCCTTTTTATCGGCAGGAGATCTTTATGTAACAGATAGAGAAAGAGAGACAAAAAAGATTGCAGAAAAAGTATCCGACAAAAGGGAATTAGTCTTTTCGCCTGATGAATCAAAATTATACTACGGTTCACTACCGGAGCCATTAGTAAGGGACACAAGTTATGCAAAAGATCAGTTTCCTCAAGTTCATATATGGCACTGGAATGAGGGAAGACAGTTTACAGCTCAGGTGGTTGATAAAAAAGGAGATGAACAGAGAAGCTTTCTGTCGGTATACACATTCCAATCAGCAGAAAATTTTTTAATTGCAAATGATAATATTACTTCGACACACCTTGTTAAAGAGGGTGATTCGCAGTTTGTGCTTGCACTATCAGACATAAGGTACCGGCTTGAGCATATGTGGGAAGGCAGAATTAAAAACGATATATATATTGTTAACACTGCTTTACAGAGAGTATCCCTGGCTATTGAAGGAGTAAACGGGCAGGTGAGAGTCTCCCCTGCAGGTAAGTATGCATACTGGTACAGTGCGGTTGACAGTGCATGGTTCTCGCTGAATATTCAAACAGGACAGAGTCTTAAGATAACAGAACCCTCAGTCATTAAATGCTTCGACGAGGATAATGATGTTCCTGACTGGCCCTCGTCGTACTCTGCTGCCGGATGGAGCCGTGACGACGCCTTCTTCCTGGTTTATGATAAATATGATATATGGAAGGTTGCCCCGGACAGATCTGTTCCTGCAGTAAATCTAACTGTAAACGGAAGGGAGAAAGGTATTACATACAGATACTCAGTAACAAAAGAGGAAGAGTATATAGATATTGAATCGGATATGTTTCTTACAGCATTTAACAATATTACCAAAGGATACAGTTATCACATCCTAAATCTCAGGCAAGGAAAAGAGCCCGCAATGTTGTACGGAGGCGATATGATGCTTACTACTCCCGTTCGGGCAAAAGAGTCTCCTGTTTATATGTTTACACGAGAGAGTTTCACAGAGTTTCCGGACATTTGGGTTGCTGATCTAAAGTTTAAAAAGCCGGTTAAAATGACCGACATTAATCCCCAACAGAAAAGCTTTAACTGGGGGACAGCTCAGCTTGTAAGCTGGGTCTCTCTGGACGGAGTGTCTCTCGAAGGGGTCTTATATAAACCCGAAAATTTCGATCCCGCCCAAAAGTATCCCATGATAGTCAATTTCTACGAAAAGAACTCTTCATCTCTGTATGCCCACAGAGTTCCGGAACCACACCGCTCTACTGTTGATTATCATATGTACACCAGTAACGGGTACCTTATTTTCAATCCCGACATTGTTTATAAGGATGGCTATCCTGGCGAGAGTGCTTTTAACTCAGTTATGCCCGGGATAACAACCATAGTAAATATGGGGTTTGTCGACAGTAAGAGAATTGGTGCACAGGGGCACAGTTGGGGCGGTTATCAGGTTGCATATATGGCCACAAGGACTAATCTTTTTGCTGCTATAGAGTCGGGAGCACCTGTGGTAAAT
>CAZPFI010000116.1:0-5443 GCA_964585795.1 uncultured Muribaculaceae bacterium
AAAGCAATGCAGTGCAAACTAAACAAAGCAGTGCAAACTAGAGCAAAGCAATGCAGTGCAAACTAAACAAAGCAGTGCAAACTAGAGCAAAGCAATGCAATGCAATGCAAACCGAACAAAACAGTGCAAACTGAACAAAGCAATGCAAACTAAATATAACAGTGCAAACTAAACAAAACAAAGTAAAGTAAAGCATTTCGCCATATGTCTTTCGCAAATCATCAGACTGAAAATACATTGGAAAATTCAGTACTTGTCAGAGAGTACAACCTTCCCGACTTTAATGTTTTGGGGAATGAGTCAGATTTTGGGTTTACTCTCTGGCAACCTGATGATATTTATGTAATTCTTGGCAGAGCCAATAACAGCAACGATGCGCTGCACAGCGGTGAAGTCTTAAAGGACGGAGTCAAGGTGTACAAAAGACCCTCCGGAGGCGAGAGTGTTGTACTTTCTCCCCGAATGCTGGTATTCTCAGCCAAATTTAAGAACGACTCACTGGCCAACCCAAAAAACATCTTCCGCCTGGTTAACAATGCCCTTATCAGGCAGTTTACATCAATTGGCATTACAGGGGTTCATTCAAAAGGGATCTCCGATCTCTCCATTGGAAACAGAAAAATACTTGGTTCATCTATGTATCTTAACGGTAAAACGCTTTTTTACCACGCTGTTTTAAATATAAGTGAAGATGTTTCAATTATTTCCAAATATTTGAAACACCCCTCAAGAGAGCCCGACTACAGAGAGGGAAGGCCTCACCATCAGTTTGTTACCTCAATACATCAAGAGGGTTTTAATATTGATAACGAGTCAATTAAGACGTCAATCGAGGCCGCATTCGGCAATCTTTTCAAAGAACTTGACAGTTATGTGAATTAATTGTCTTATGTTTGCAGCCGTTTTTCTACAAAGTCGTTGGTTCATTTTATCACATGGTTTTGTGAAAGCCAATTAATCAACGCAATTATCGTAATATTTTTCAATGACATTTAAAGATTTATCACTTATCGAGCCAATTGAAAGGGCTTTGATACACGAGGGCTATTCGGTGCCCACCCCAATTCAGCAACAAGCAATACCTGTTCTTATTGAGGGAAGAGATGTTCTGGGATGCGCCCAGACAGGAACAGGAAAGACAGCAGCTTTTTCAATTCCAATTATACAGAAATTAACAGAGAACTCTGCTCCGCAACTGTTTGGCAAGAAGAAGAACAGAAGAAAACCCGTAAGGGCTTTGGTTCTTACTCCTACACGCGAACTTGCTGTTCAGGTTGCTGAGAGTTTCGGCAGATATGCAAAATTCACAAACCTTAAACATACAGTTGTATACGGAGGCGTAAGCCAGCGTTCGCAGACAGATGCTCTGCGCAATGGCGTAGATATCCTCATTGCCACACCCGGCAGATTACTCGACCTTATAAATCAGGGTTATATCAATCTCTCGCTTATAGAGCACTTTGTTCTTGACGAGGCAGATCTTATGCTTGATATGGGTTTTATTACAGATATCAAAAGAGTTATTGCAATGCTGCCACAAAACCGTCAGACCTTGCTGTTCTCTGCAACAATGCCACAGGAGATACTCTCTCTTGCAGAATCATTGCTAAGCCAACCTGTAAAAATTGAAGTAACTCCCTCTTCCACTACTGTTGAGGCAATAGATCAATTCCTGTACTTTGCCGATAAAGCAAAAAAGACCGATCTTTTAATAGATCTGCTTGACAATCACCAGGTGCACTCTGTACTTGTATTCTCAAGGACAAAGCACGGTGCCGACAAACTTTCCCGTAATCTTTTAAGGTCGGGTATATCCTGTGATGCAATTCACGGAAATAAATCGCAAAGTGCTCGCCAGAAGAGTCTTACCAATTTCAAAAAGAAGAAGACCAGAGTATTGGTTGCTACAGACATAGCAGCAAGAGGTATTGATATAAGTCAGATTTCGCATGTTATAAACTACGATCTGCCAGAGACACCCGAAACCTATGTTCACAGAATCGGGCGCACTGGAAGGGCCGGTCATACAGGTACAGCTTATTCATTCTGCGACTCTGCCGAAATTGGTCTGCTTAAAAGCATTCAAAAGCTTATTGGTAAGGATATAGATGTGGTTAAAGGACACGAATTCGAGTGTGATGTTTGCGTACAGAAAATTAATCGTATCAACAGAAGCAAACCGGGTTTTTCCGCCAAACAGAACTCAGATTCACAAAACGGCAAAAAAGTCACAGGCGTTCAAAAATCAAATGACCAAAAAGAAGATAGCCGTTCATTTAAAAATGAACACCCCAACATAAGCAAACCCAACTACATGGGGGTACAAAAATCTAAGTTCTCAGATGAGAATAACACACGGGCAAAAAAATCAAATGACCGAAAAGAAGATAGAGATATCTCTTTCAGAAGTGGGAGTTCAGGCAATTCCACCAACGGAGGCAAACGCAAAAAGGCCGACTTCTGGCGCAAAAACCGCCGCAAAAGTGCCTGATTTTAAAGCTTTGCTAAAGTAAAAAATTAAATAGAGACTCTACCGGGTCTCTTTTTTTTATTAAATGTTTTTTTTACCTTTATTTTGATGCAAATGAATGTAAGTAGAAAATTTACAAACAACACATTCATTAAAGCATCCTTCAATTAATAAAAAGATGTGTTTCTATTTCAGACAATCGAAAGATGCACTGACAGTAGCAAACAGGTTTAGAGCACAATTCAAGGAAGACACTCAAGGCATTAGTTTTGAAGTTGTTAATGGTTTTGCCCACCCTAAATGCCCGGTCATAACCGATGCCAATCCATCGCTTATAGAGAGCTATGTCTGGGGTTTGGTGCCACACTTTGCCCCCGATGTCTCTATCTGGAAATACACACTCAATGCCCGTATAGAAACAGTTGACATTAAACCGTCTTTCAGGAAAAGCATTGGTAACAGATGCCTGGTAATATCTGACGGTTTCTATGAATGGAAAGAAGAGATTGTAAACGGCAAAAAGTTTAAACAACGCTACCTTATCTCCCTCTATGATCAGCAGCTCTTCTCATTCGCAGGTATTTACTCCTCCTGGAATAACCCTTTTGGCGGAGAAAAACTGGACACTTTTACAATACTAACTACTAAGGCAAACGATCTGGTTGCATCAATACATTCAAAAAACAGAATGCCTGTAATCCTCTCCCCTGAACAAGAGAAGCACTGGCTCTCAGGAAGCTCCCACTCCCTCTTCGCCCAACCCACCAACCTCCAACTGCAAGCAACAAAATCAACCCCCTGACAAAAACCAACATTCATCGCCTTGATTTTTGGTAATGTGTTATTAGCCAGGTTTATAACTAGTCAATTTCTTGAGATTGAATACATTTCTTGAAAAATTCAATATGTAATCTGCTAATTGTTAATTAGTTGCCAAAAATCAAGGCTATGAAAAAGTTACTTAATGTCGATTAATCTTACAGGTTTTGGTTTTGCCTCTTCTTTCTTTGGGATGTAAATCTGCAAAATTCCGTTGTCGTATTTTGCGTTTATTTTATCGCTGTCAGCACTGTCAGGCAGTGAGAAAGATCTGCAGAAAGATTGGTAGCTAAACTCTTGTCTTGTGTATTTTCCTTTTTCTTCCTGATTGTTGGATGATGATTTCTCAGACGAAATGGAAAGAATACCCATGTTTACCTCAATTTTAAAATCATTTTTCTCCATTCCGGGTGCAGCCATCTCTACCACAAAATCGGCATCGCTCTCCTTAATGTTTACAGATGGTAAAGTTGTATTTGTTAAGGAGAAGTTCCTGTGTGACCAATCGTCCCATTCGTTGTTAAAAATATCATTCAGAAAATTTGGCCATACAGGCAGGTTTGAGTTTCTTCTGATAATTGTCATAATAACCTCCGCTTTTATTTGTTGTTACTAATTTTAACTGTTAATAATGCATATTATCCGGTGTTTATAAACAATAATGTCAACTGCTTAGAAACCCATAAATATGATCTCAGCTATAATAAAAGCAAATAGAATACCAGACCGGTTCTTATGAAGAAAAACTGAAATTTTGTCAGGAAGTTGTTAGTGCTTAACCCTTTCCACTATTTTTTATGCCCCTCTTTCAGCATAATAACCTCTGTATCGTCAATTGTGACAAGACACCCTTTTCCTGCCATTTCGACATACGGAGAGATAAGATCAATAAATCCGTTAACCTTTTCGGCATCGTCAATAATCTCAACTACAACCGGGCTCTTTTCGTTAATCTCCCAAAGTTTTTGTGTGTGAACTACACTGCTTATTCCAAACCCCATAATGCCTCTGAAGACAGTAGCTCCGGACATCCCGTATCTTTTGGCGGCATAAACCAGCACTTCGTAGAGTGAGTTGCTTTTGAATTTATCGGTAGAACTTATGTAAATTCTTATCCTTTTTGCCTTAGTGCCACATTCCATTTTTTAAAATAGTTTAAGGGTTATGTTTCCGAGATATAGTGCCAGTAGTCCTGCAAAAAGACTACCTGCAGCATAAATTGAGAACTGCAGATAGTTGCCGTCTCTGAGCAGTGCAGCATTTTCGACGGTAAATGTAGAAAATGTAGTGAATCCGCCACAGATTCCAACTGTTAGGAAGAGTCTTAAATCGGAGGAGATGAATTCACCTCTCTCCATAATTGAATAGATAAAACCAAGGATATAACAACCTAATATGTTTACAACAAAAGTGCCCAAAGGAAATGAGGTGAAAACCGCTCCCTGTACAAATTTTGATATAATAAAACGGGAGGTGCTTCCGATGAACCCCCCCAGTCCTATAAAGAGTAAAGTTTTAAACATTATTTCAAAAAAAGAGTATGAGGTATATGTTATTAATTCAACAGATTTAAAAGAAGTATGAAATTTATGTTATTAATTCGACAGATTTAGAAGGAGTATGAGATTTATGTTATTAATTCAACAGATTTAGAAGGAGTATGAGATTTATGTTATTAATTCAACAGATTTAAAAGGATTATGAGGTTTATGTTATTAATTCAACAGATTCTACAGAAGTCAAAAATTAAATACAATATATTCAACACTTGCAAGGAATTGTTGATTAATTTTTGTAAAGGTAAAAAATAAATTTCATTACCTTTACTGCATCTAAACTAACCTTTTACTTAAATTTATGACTATCAACAGAGTGTTTGGTGCAATACTGCGTTTTTTGTTTATTGTACCGGTTACTTTTTATATTTTTTCATGTACTAAAGAGCCACTGCCAGACCCGGAAGACCCCGGTGTGGAGATGCCATCTCAGTTTAACGCATCAACCGATAATGTTGTCCTTAAGCACGAGTTTCGTGCTGCATGGCTAACCACTGCTTGGTCTCTGGACTGGCCTCAGAATGCTACGGGAGAGGCAGCTCAAAGGCAACTGCTGATAAGTCAGATAGATAAACTAAAATCTCTGAACATTAATGTA
>CAZPFI010000117.1:0-5366 GCA_964585795.1 uncultured Muribaculaceae bacterium
CGCTTTAATCACGGCCTGAATACTTGCTTTGTCCTTTATGGGTTTTGCAGGTATGGTATAGCATATATGTCAAAAACACTTATAGAACTTGAGAATATTCTCAGGGAGGAGGGAACACAAAGAGCCTGTGACGAACTCAGGAGACTTCTGGAAGTTGACCCGGAAAATGCACAGGCCTGGTATCTCCTTGGTGGTATTATGCGCAGAGAACAGCAATGGGGAGAGGCAATAAACGCTCTGAATAAAGCAAAATTTCATGATCCTGAGGGCCCTGCAGCTCATGCCATAGAGCACATCTATGAAATATTAAGCTTTAGGAACAATGACTCTTTAAATCCATAGTCTATTTCATCCTTTTGAATGTACCGATAGGGTCTCCAATATCAAAAGTGAGTCCGTTAATTTTATTATCGCAATCCCTGAAGAACTCTACTTCAATTCCGGTTCCTCTTGCAGAAATTGTGAACTTATCTCCGTTTTTGTGCTTCATAGGCGATTTTACATCTTTAAGAGAAAAATGCAATATATCATCTTCTATGGAGATGGTAACAGTGCCAAAGTCTTCCATAAAGAACTCACCCTCATAAGAGATGTTGTTAAGTGGTGCTATAGAGTCGGTTTGCTCCTTTGGAGCAGGATTCTCACGGGGTCTCATATATGCACTCAGATAAAACTCTCTCCAGTCTCGTGTCTCTTCTCCCCGGCACATCTCTATCATCTCCCTGGCAATTGCATAGTGTGGATTTGTAGTTGATCCGGCGTTAACAAGTATTGCAAAACCCATATTCATTTCCGGCAGAAGGCCAACCAGGGCTGTGTATCCGTATGCAAGACCTGTATGTCTTATTAATCTTCCGGCCGGCCCCTGTTCTACGGTCCATCCTTGCGCATAATTATTTAAGGTAACCGAATCCGATCCGGTAATTGTTTGGGGTACAAAGAGATAATTGTGATTTTCGCGGGAGAGCACTCTTTTACCATTAAATTCACCCTTATTGAGATGCATAGTAATCCAGTTGCCCATATCTTCTGCTGTTGAGATTACAAAACCGGCTGGAGCTACTGCTGAGAGCCACCTGAAGGCACGCTCTTTATCGGTTCGTAAACTTACCCTTAATGTATCGCCGGAGCGGCTTTGAGCGTGTCCGGCGGCCAGTCTGTCCGAAGTAAAGAAAGAGACATTTCCGGTGGTGCTCGATCTCATTTCCAAAGGTTCAAAAATTCGTTTAACTATTGCATCGTCCCAAGACATTCCGGAATACTTTTCAATAAGTTTTGCGCTTACAGTGTACAGTGAGTTGTTGTATGCGTAAGTTGTTCTGAAACTGTAGGTGGGCCTGAGGTGCCGGTGAAGTGTATATATTTCGTCCCTGTTGTACCCGAAATGAGGAAGATCGTCAGTTGCATAGGCACGGAAACCGGTTTTGTGTACCATAATGTCCCTTACCAGAAAATTTTCTGTAGCCCAATGGTCATATAGTTTAAAGTCGGGCAGATGGTTTTTTACAGTGTCGCTCCATTTTAGATGTCCTTCGTCAATAACTGTTGCCAGCAGAGCAGCTGTAAAAGCTTTGGAGGTGGAGGCAATTACAAATTGGGTCTGTGGAGTTACGGGTGTTCCGGTAGAATCAATAGCTGTTGTGCCGTAGCCCTTAAGAAAAATCTTTTGACCGTCTTTTACCACTACTACTGCCATTCCGGGCAGCTTCCACTCCCTTAGAACATCGCTGCAAAGTTGATCGAATATTGCAGAATCAAATTTTACACTTTGTGCTGTTATGCCCGAAGCAGAGCATAACAAAAACATAAAAACAGCGATCTTAAAAATTTTTGAGGTTTTCATAGTTTTATATTATTGACTGTTACTTGTTTTCCAATTCCGGTTTCCCGTTTACAGGGAATATAATAATTTTACGAGCCAGCTCCTCTATCTCTTCTCTGTTATGTGTCACATGTATTATGGTTATACCGGGTTTATTCACCTTCTTAAGCAGCTCTATTGCGTCACTTCTCAGGTGATGATCAAGTGCAGATAATGGTTCGTCCAGTAGCAGGATCATCGGTTTGCTTGCTATTGCCCTTGCAAGAGCCACTCTCTGCCGCTCCCCGCCTGAGAGGTTAAGAGTATCACGTTTAAGCAGATGACCAATTGAGAGATACTCACTAAGCTCGTCAACCCTCTCTTTATGTGCGGCTTTTTCTAATCCTCTCATTTTTAACGGGAAAACAATATTATGATAAACATTCAAATGAGGGAAAAGAGCATAATCCTGGAAAAGCATTGCAACAGGACGCTTCCTTGCAGGGGCATTCGAAAAATCTGTACCGTCAATGATTATTTTACCCTTTTGCTGAGTTCTTATTCCTGCTATCAACTCAAGGAACAGCGATTTGCCCGACCCTGAAGGACCAAAAACAGCAAGATAGTCTCCTCTGTCTAGAGACAGTGACAGAGGGCCAAACACAAAATCTCCGGCTTTGCTGGTAAGATTATCAATTTCAAGGACCATATCTGCTATCTCTTTTGATAAATTCTGAGAACCAAAAATATTATTACTGTAATAGCAACAAAAATTGCCGCCACAGGACGGGCATAGTCCAGCCCAAAAGAGTTAAACCTGTCAAATATGAGAACAGGTGTAGTCATTGGATGGTATGCCACAATAACAACAGCTCCAAATTCACTCATTCCTCTTGCAAACATTAAAACAAGCCCCGATATAACTGAGCGTTTTGCCAAAGGCAGAGAGATATGCCTAAAAACTCTGAAAGGCGATGCCCCTAAAGTTTCAGCAGCTTTTTCGAGTCTCTCAGGGACTGCTGCAAACCCATCTCTGGCAGAGTTGATAAGAAAGGGAATACTGACAAAAGCCATTGCAATCCCAATTGCTACAGGCGATCCTATAAGATTCAGTCCGAAGGAAGAGGCAAAGCTGCCTGCTAAAGAGTCTCTGGAGATAACCCCAAGCACGGCAATTCCTGCGGCAGAGTGTGGAATAACAACCGGTATGTCTATTATTGCCTCAACCACTCCTTTCAAAAAAAATCTCTTTCTTGCCAGAATATAGGCAAGGGGGAGAGCAAAAAAAGAGCATATAAGGGTTGCTGCAGCAGATATGAAGAGTGTTCGGGCAATACTTGAAGATACCTCTTTGTCTGCTATTGTCTCAAAAAGACTTGGTGCTTTTAATGAGAGAAACATACCTGTAACAGGAGCGATAAGAAATAAAAGAACCACGCCTGACAGAAATAAGAATAATATACGGGTATTGTTATAAAAGCTGTACTCTCTCATCTGAACAAAGATATACAATTTTTATATCTTTGTTTTTGCTATGAATTATAAACTATAATCTTTATTTCTATGTGTAAAAACAAAAAATTGTTACTTATCACTTTGGTTATCCTAATATTTGTAATACCATCTGTGATATTTGCTCAAGCTCCTGCAAGGGCTGCTGTTCGTCAGGGCGGAAATGAACAGGGCACTCAGCAGGACTCTACAGTTAAGAGCAATCAAAAGGGCCCGGCTTCAATAGAGAAGTTTATTAAACCCGATACCAGGCCTGTGAAAGGTCTTACTACTGTCTATAACCAGGATGGCAGATACTTTATAAATGTAAATGACACCCTTTTTGACAGGGACATAATTATGGTTACACGCATCTCCAGAGCTGCGGCAGGTATCAGATCGAGCTTCGATGGATATGCAGGTGATCAGTTGAATTCAGGGGTTTTCAGGTTTGAAAAGGGTCCAAATAACAAGATTTTTCTAAGGAAGGTAATAAGCAGGGAGAGGTCACGGGACAGTACCATGGCAATGTTCGAGGCGGTGCAAAGATCGAATCTTGCTGCTATTGCTGCTACTTTCGATATCAAGGCACAATCTGATGATAAGTCGGACAATATTATTGATGTAACTGACCTTTTCAACTCCGATTCGGAGACACTTTTCTTCAGAAAAGCGACGAAAACAAGTTTTCGTCTTGGAGCAATACAAAAAGAGAGCAGTTACATATCCGCTGTAACAACATATCCGATAAATACAGAGGTTAAAACCGTGAAGACTTATGTGCTCACAGACAGAGGAGAGACAGCTACTTACGAACTCAATAACTCATTTGTACTGCTTCCAAAAGTTCCTATGACTCCAAGATATGCAGATGACAGAGTGGGTTATTTCACTACCGGTTATACCGATTTCGACCTCAACCCGCAGGGTGTAAAACCTGTAAGAATGATTACACGCTGGCGCCTTGAGCCAAAACCCGAAGATATTGAAAAGTATAAAAGAGGAGAGCTGGTTGAGCCGGCAAAACCTATAGTTTTCTATATTGACCCGGCTACTCCAAAGGAGTGGGTGCCTTATCTGATTCAAGGGGTAAATGATTGGCAACCTGTGTTTGAAAAAGCAGGATTTAAGAATGCAATTTATGGTCTTGAAGCACCATCAAAAGAGGAGAATCCCGAATGGTCGCTGGAAGATGCAAGATACTCCGCAATTGTTTACAAACCATCGGACATTCCAAATGCAAGTGGTCCTCATGTGAACGATCCCCGTTCGGGAGAGATTCTGGAGAGTCACATCAACTGGTACCACAATGTGATGTCGCTGGTGAGAAACTGGTATTTTGTGCAGTGCTCTCCTGTTGATACAGCCGCCAGAAAGATGCTGTTTGATACAGAGCTTATGGGGCAACTAATTAGATTTGTATCATCACATGAGGTAGGTCACACCATTGGAATGAGGCACAACTTTGCCGGAACTGCTGTATATACTGCCGATCAACTTCGCGATCCGGAGTTTCTCAGAGAGAATGGTCATACAACCTCAATTATGGACTATTCGCGTTTCAATTATGTAGCTCAACCCGGAGATAATATTCCAAGGGAGTTACTTTTTCCAAGAATAAACCATTACGACTACTGGTGTATTGAGTGGGGATATCGCCGTTTTCCCGAAATTGATGATCCTGTAAAAGAGCTGCCAAAGCTTAACCAATGGATAATTGAGAAGACAAAAGACCGCAGGTACTGGTTTGGTACAGAAAGCAATGCAAATGACCCTCGTTTACAGGCAGAGGATCTGGGAGAGAACCAGATGAAAACAAACGAACTTGGCATAAAAAACCTTAAGGTTGTTATGGATAATCTCGCTGAATGGACCCACGAACCAAATAAAGATTACGAGAACCTGCGGCTAATGCATGCAGAGATAAACAATCAGTTCAGACGATATATTGGGCATGTAGTTAAATGGATAGGGGGTATATACCAGGATGTTAAAACCGTTGAGATGCCGGGTGATGTCTATACGCATGTAGAGAAGGAGAGACAGGTTGAGGCAATGGCATTCCTTAAAAGAC
>CAZPFI010000118.1:0-5295 GCA_964585795.1 uncultured Muribaculaceae bacterium
CCGTCAATGGTTTGCAGAACACAAAGAGGAGTACCAGTCCGCCTCTTCAATCTTCAATCAATTCGTTGAGAGATTGATTGAAGGGATAGCATCATTCGACCCTTCTGTGAACAATCTCACGGTTAAAGATTGTACATACAGAATTTACCGCGACATCCGTTTCTCTAAAGATAAACTTCCTTACAAAACACATATGGGAGCTTTTATCTCTCCCGGAGGGAAGTGCTCCGGATCTTCGGGCTACTATTTTCATATAGAGGCAAAAGATGCTCACTATATAGGAGGACATATTTTAAGCACCGGTATATATTGCCCTGCTCCGCAAATAGTAAAAGGAATACGCGAAGAGATTATGTTTAACGGGCAGGAGTTTGAACAGGCAATTGAAGCAGCATCAGGTTTTTCTCTTGACAGAAGCTCTTCTCTCAAAAGAGTTCCTGCAGGTTTCTCCTCAGAAAGTCAATACGCAGAATACCTAAAATTAAAAGATTTCTTTTTAGTACAACATATTGACGACAACCTTATCTCCCACCCTGCTCTTGCAGAGTTGGTTGCAGAGCAGTTCAAGAAGACATATCAGTTTAATTCGTTGTTGAACAAGGTTGTAGGGAATATCCTTTAAATGGTTTTTTTATTTAAATAATATTCTATCAGTCCCTCCATTGGTGTTTTCAGAACCTTGCCCGGCTTCATACCAAACTCTGTACATACATTTAACAAGATGTCACTAAAATAGAACCCTACTGAACCAACACAGTTAAAAGAGTACTTTTCGTATCCCGGGTAATGTGTTATGATATTGGTGAAGAGATCTCTGAACGACTCTTCAATAATGTTATTCAGATAAGGAAAATTCTCCCTGTGTTTATTGATAAATACGGTGAACCCTGCACAGTACTTATTAGCGAATGGCTTTTCATAAACCTGTTCAAAGATATAATCTGCATTGGCATTTTCTTCATTTTTAAGCAATTCGGCGACATTCTCGGGCATGTTATCTCTCAAATAATCACGCAATAATCTTTTTCCGATATATGATCCACTCCCCTCATCACCAAGCATAAAACCAAGAGAGTCAACATTTTTTGTTATATCACACCCATCATAAATACAGGAGTTGGTTCCGGTCCCAAGAATTGCAGCAAAACCCGGTGCATCACCAAGCAGAGCCCGGGCTGCAGCCAGAAGATCCATTGCCACATCTACTGTAGCATATCGAAAGACTTTATGTAAAGCCTCCCTCATATAATCGTACTTGCTTTCTGAACAACCCGCTCCATAAAACCCTACATGATGAACCTCATCCCATTCAACACCGGCAGGTAATGAGCTTTTGAGTGAATTAACCAGATAGTCCTGGGAGACATAATATGGATTGTAACCTTCTGTCGAGAAGAGTATCTTCTCATAAATCTGTTCTACTGAAATTTTATCAGATGAGTCTTTGTTTATTGACATAAGGCACCAACTGGTATTTGTTGAACCACTGTCTGCTATTAGTATCATTCTATATATAGCTTTTACCTTTTAATATCCTTTTTAATTTTCCCCAGGACAAGTTCTGCCACATTAACCGGAAAAGTTGCAATGGCCCCATACCAAAAGAATGAGTAAGAACCTTCATATGTGTTTGCTCTAATGTGTTTTTCCGAGGGTAGATAGCTGCTGATATCGTTATTATAACCGGTTACTGTTATTTTCATGTGTGGGAAAAACCTTTTTATCTCCAGGCTGTACTCCGAAACAGGTTCTCTTGAAAGTCCTATAAGCTTCCAATCTCCAATGTTAAAAGTCTGAATATAAACAGGCATCGTTTTTCTCTCTGTTTTTTTATAATTATCAATCATATAAACAGCCCATCTCACATTTTTCTCCGCTTCAATATCTCCTGTTTTATTAATATTTTCTTTTTTAAACTCTTCAATCTTTTCACGGCTCCATACATTAATAGGTACCACCAAAGAGTCGAAAACAATGTCAATCTTTCCTTTCAGTTTTTCCATTTTACTGTTTGTCCTCATTATAACATCGTATGCAAGCACAGTCCCAAGAGTTCTATCGTCATTTAATCTGGGATTTATATCTGCCGAACAAGTCTGAAGAAAAACCGAATTTGAGACACCAAGTTGATCTTCAATTACAGCTCTTGAAGTACCCGGGAAATTAGCCCCTACAGAGTAAAAGTCCATTTCATCTGAGGTAAAGACCGGATGACAACCTGCCATAAACAGCAATCCTTTAAGATTTCCGTCTGTTTTTTCAATTTTTATAATATCAACATCTCTGTCAATCAACAATGAGTCACTACCTTGTAAACTCCTGTTCCGGCCAATGTTTGTTGAGGTTCTGCCAAAATACAATCTGCAATTTTCCCTTGAATCATATGCCTGTTTCACTGCACCAACTATCTCCTTTTTTACTAAATCTAAATATCTCCTGTCCGGAAATCCAAAATCTCCAAATGCATACCAGAGTTTAGAAACCGGCGAGAAGTGTGAGTGTGAAAAGTTTAACATTATTGCTTCTGAAGGAATACCGGTTTTTTCAAATATATCCTTCTTTATCTCCAATCCATAGCTATAATCGATTGCGCACAGGTCAATTCCCACAATTGCAACGGTTTCATTACCCATGCTTATAGTTAGAGCTCTTACTGAAAGATCTCCCTTCGATCTGTTTTTTGAAAGATAGAGTTTTCTGTCCAGACCGGCCCCAAACAACCTGTCACCAACAACTGCAATATGTGTAAGAGGTTTATTATAAGTAAGCCCGTTTATGTATGCAATTTTCCTCCAATCACTCTCTTCATCAAGGTTTAACTCCCATATTCTTTGAGAATCTGTCAATGCATAAACTCTGTTATCAATAGCCGCTATACTTATAACTTGTGGTATTAACTCACATATCCTGGCCCAGGTTACCGTATTTCCGGATATGCTTCCAATCATCAAATCTCCGGAAGATGTACCTGCATAGAGGCTTTTAGAGTCTGCAGTAAAAACTGTAATATCAGGAGCTTCGCCAATAGTTTTCCATCTCATTGAATATTCACCGGTATGATAAACACATAGTCTGTTATCCAGAGTCACAGCATACAATCTATCTCCCATACCTGCAATATGCTTATATGTAGATGGATCGGAACCGGCAAGCCGGAAAACAGTATCAGTTGCACCTACAAAGTTCCATTGTATTGAACCAAGCTGTGTATTCGCCTTGTAAATATTTCCATCCGGAGCAAGCGAGAAAAGCCATTCACCCACTCCAGTCATAGAAGTCTGTTTGTGTAAATTACCAATTCTTTGCCACTCAATTGTAAATCTTCCTTCAGGTGGGTCTCCATAGCCCTGTAAAGGGAGAGAAAAAAAGTTATTACCGGGTTCTATTGATCTTCCGGCTGTACCAACTTTATAAATGTCCTGACCTGTAACTGTTACTATTTCCAATAACAGGAGTGGTAAGATTAATAACCATCTTGTTCTCATACTATTTAATATTATTTACATTAATATAGTCAACCGATTTTTTTACATTTCCGCATTTTAACAAAATATCTTTGGCTAAATTATAGTCTTCTATGCCTGTAGCTGATAAAATCATTCTTACAGACCGGTCTACAACTTTGTCATTTATAAGGCGAACATTCACCATCTTGTTGTCTTCTACTCTGCCTAATCTTATTAACAGAGTAGTACTTATCATATCCAAAACCATTTTTTGAGAAGTGCCACACTTCATCCTTGTACTCCCGGTGACAAACTCGGGACCCATCACTATCTCGACAGGGTAATCGGCATAGTTTGAAATTGGTGAGTTTGGGTTGTTAACAATTGAACCACAAGTAATATTGTTTTCACGGCATCTTTTGAGAGCCCCAAGAACAAAAGGTGTTGTACCGCTTGCAGAGATACCAACCACAATATCATTTTGTGAAACTTTCTCTTTTACTAGAGCATTCCATCCCTCTTCAACTTCGTCCTCTTTCTCTTCGGGTGCCTCTACAAATCTTTCTAACCCTCCGGCAAGAATAACATTTATTAATCCCTTCTCAATGCCATATGTGTTAGGAAGTTCTATTATGTCTACTACAGCAAGACGACCTCCGGTACCACACCCAACATAAAACATTCTGCCGCCATTCTTTAATTTAGTCTCAAGAGCAGAAATCAACTTGCTGATAGCCGGCAACTCACTCTCAATTGCCAAGGCAACTTTCTTGTCCTCTGTATTAATGTCTTTTATCAGCTGATCTACCGTTTTGATCTCTAGATGTCTGTACAATGACGGTTGTTCTGTTACACGAATGTTTGTAAGATTATTCATTTTTAATTATAAAGCTTATTTTTATATTTGTAAATAGTAGAAAACAATTCAGTCCTGTATTTAAGCGGCGATTTATTCTTATCACTAATAACTATTAACTTATTGCATTTATGTTTTATTTTAAGAAAACACTTTAATACAGGACTGAATCAATTATTTTAATGTTGTAAGTAACGGCTCTGCAGCATTAATGTGAATATTGTTTACCCGGACTTTAATATTAACCGATGCCCTTCCCGGCATCTTCTTTACAAACCTGATGGCCAGGGTCTCATTTGGATAGATAACTATCTCTTTGTTGGTTGCAGCAGGAGAGAATTCTTCATTGTCAAGAAATTCCAGCTCATATGGTATCCCACTAATATTATGCAATTCAATAAGAAAGTTTTTATCGTTCTCGCTCAGGATTCTGCTTAACACTGAGTTTAGGAATATGGGCTCTGTGTACTCTCTCTTTCCGTATAGGTAGTTACATGAAAATCCAATTGTCCTGCCGGCAAAAAGTGCCTCCTTTACCGATTCTGTACTTCTATCCTTTGCCAGAATAATTGTCACCGGCCTGTGTTGTCCCTCCCTAATTCTGATAGAGGTATGGGCATCAGAATTAGATAACATTGTAATGTTTTTATCCATTGCCCACTTTTGTACCAATGGAATATACATATTGGAATTGATTATCTCAATCCCGTTCATTAACCCTAACTCATATATTTTTTGATGAATGGTAGCCCATTCGGCTACTCCTCTCGGATTCCTGTATGCCGGATGATTCCATGTAATAAAACACCCCAAATCTCTGGCCGCTTCAAGTGTCTCAATAAGTGTAAGAGTGTCCCTTGGATTGTCGGGGTTAATAAACCTGCTTAACTTATTTGCGTCATCCAGAAATAAAAGGTTATAGTGACCTGCAGGAACCTCTCTTGTTACCTCAGCTCCGGGGATGAGAATAATTCCAAGATCTCGGGCCAAACC
>CAZPFI010000119.1:0-5292 GCA_964585795.1 uncultured Muribaculaceae bacterium
CTGTAGCTCAGTTGGTAGAGCACGACACTCTTAATGTTGGGGTCGTGGGTTCGAACCCCACCGGGACCACTCTTTAAACATTAATTTTAATAAATTGTTATATTTTTGTTATTCAGATTTAATTTGAAGCGAAATATGAACAATTTTATTTTCCATAACCCCACAAAACTGATTTTCGGCAAAGGCACAATATCTTCTCTATCAACAGAAATTGCATCAGATAAAAAAATCCTGATTATTTACGGAGGAGGTAGTGTTAAAGAAAACGGTGTTTATCAACAGGTTAAAAATGCACTAAAAGATCACTCCTATTCTGAATTCTGGGGAGTAGAACCGAATCCTTCAGTTGAAACTTTAAGAGAGGCAATAAAGATTGGCAAGGAGATTAATGCAAATCTGGTTCTGGCAGTTGGAGGCGGTTCTGTAATAGATGGTGCAAAACTGGTGGCAGCCGGAGTTCTCTATGATGGAGATGCCTGGGAAATTGTAAAAAGGAGAGATTATACAACCGGATTATCACTTCCCCTTGCAACTGTTCTGACACTGCCTGCTACCGGAAGTGAAATGAACAGAGGTTCGGTAATTTCAAATAAAGCAACTAAGGAGAAATTTGCGTTTTACTCCTCCTATCCTGTTTTTTCCATACTTGATCCGGAGACCACTTTCACTCTTCCAAAGTATCAGATTGCCTGCGGCATAGCTGATACTTATGTACATGTAATAGAGCAATATCTTACCACAACCGGACAATCACCTTTGATGGACAGATGGGCAGAGGGAATTTTGCAGACAATGATTGAAACAGCACCAATAATTATGAATGATAGCACCAACTATCAGGCAATGTCTTCCTTTATGCTGTCGGCAACAATGGCACTTAACGGGTTCATTTCAATGGGGGTTTCACAGGATTGGGCAACACATATGATAGGTCATGAACTTACTGCTTTACACGGATTGACACACGCACACACTCTCACCATAGTTTTACCCGGTTTAATGAAAGAGCTCTCCGATGAAAAGAGAGATAAGATAATCCAGTATGGAAGAAGAGTTTTTGGTATTGATGATAAATCATCTCAAAAAATAGTTGATCTTACGATTGAGAGAACTGAAGAGTTCTTCATATCGTTGGGATTCAAAATTAAACTCTCTCAAAATGACATTAATGAAAAGACAATAAGCGAGATTCAAAGAAGGTTTAATGAACGCAATTTCAACCTTGGAGAGAATCGCAGCGTTAATGGTAATGTAGCAGCAAAAATACTGAGAAGAGTCCTTTAATTAACAGAAAAAAATATTTAAAATTATAATTCAAAACAATAATAATCAATTAAAACAATTATGAGCGAAAACACACTTATATGTAACTGTAATGAAGTTTACAAAAACGAGATTATAAAGGCCATAGAAGAGAAAAATTGTAAAACCGTGGAGGATGTAGGCGAAGCAACAGGTGCCGGGACTATCTGCGGCGGTTGCATAGATGATATACAGGAGATACTAGACCAGGTTCTTAACAACTCCAAGTAACTTTAAAAGGATAAATCCTACACAAAAAACATCAGGTTGTACACATGCATAATTTACATGACCGTACAACCTGATTTTGAATAAAAACTATATATCGCTGTCGAAGGTTAAATCTTTTTACCTATGTAAAAGACATAACCGTAGAAATCTTTGTATTTTGAATACAAATCGGCCTCTTCCTTCAGATATTTAACCAGTTCAACAGCGGCTGAACTGTTATTGTGACGCTCAAGAAACAGTTTCCAGGCCTCTGTCTGTGGCGCAAAGAAATTATCCGTCCAGCAATATTCAGGCAATACAAAAGTTGCAACAGGCATATATCCTGCACTCTGCATCTGAGCCACCTTTGCAGGAATTGTGTCAATCAGTGGATAAGCATCCATCCAGAACTGATCTATCTCACAGGGCCTCTCAGTAGTAAACCAGGATGCTTCAGTGACTGCAATGTAACCACCTCTCTTCAACAGACTTCGCCACTCTCTGAGTCCTTTTTCAAATCCGATATTATAGATGGCACCTTCACTCCAGATAAGATCCAAAGAGTCGGTTTCAAATGGAAGCTTTTCCATTGATGCTACAACACCTTTAACTCTGTTGTCCAGTTTTAACTCCTTTGCATTTTTGTTAAACAAATCTATAAATAGAGGAAACAGATCGATGCCGGTAATTGTACCTTTTGTGTTTTGAGCCAATGTCATAGTCTGTCCACCGGTACCACAGCCGATATCGGCAATCATAGAGTGTTCTGACAGGTTTTCAATAAAGCTTAACGCCTTTATTGTTACCTGAGGACTTCCGGGACCCTGTCTTTTAACACCGGAAAAGAAGTCACAAATAAGATTGATTTCAAATTGGTGAATTGAGTTATCTTCAATACTCATTGTAATAATTTTTTATAGCTTTTAAGAGCATTTAATCTCTTTTAATAAAGCGTTTTATTAATATTAAATAGATATATAATCCGGCAGAGAGTGCCGGATTTAATTGAAGGGATAACCTTTGGTGCAACACCAAAGGTTATTTACCTCACCAGATCCTTCTTAAATTGTGACATCAAAAAGTTTTAGTACGCAAATGTAGTTATTTTAACAATAACTGCTATTTTTTTAGATGTTGTTCAAGAAACCTGTCCTGCTCCCATAACAGATGCAGAATGTTCTCTCTTGCTGCGTAGCTGTGACTCTCTTTAGGCAATATTACCATTCTTGCCGGTGCACCCAGGCCTTTGAGTGCCTGAAAATACCTCTCTGTCTGCAAAGTAAAAGTCCCGGGATTATTGTCTGCCTCGCCATGTATTAGCAGTATGGGAGTCTTCATTGCAGAGGCATTCATGAATGGCGACATTCTATTGTATACATCGGGCACCTCCCAGTAATTTCTCTGCTCGTTCTGGAAACCAAAAGGAGTGAGAGTTCTGTTATAGGCACCGCTGCGGGCAATGCCGCAGGCAAATAAATTTGAATGAGTAAGCAGATTGGCTGTCATAAATGCTCCGTATGAGTGACCTCCCACTCCCACTCTGCTTCTGTCAATGTACCCCAGAGCATCAACAGCATCTATTGCTGCCTTGGCATTAGCTATTAATTGTTCAACAAAGGTGTCATTTGGCTCCGCCCCGTCATGGCCTACTATTGGAAATGCTGCATCGTGAAGAACTACATAGCCCCTGGTAACCCAATAGATAAATGATCCGTATGACGGAGCTGTAAACAGATTTGGATTTTGTGTTGACTGGCTTGCGGTTGATGCATCTCTAAACTCCCTGGGATATGCCCAGATGAGAAGAGGCATCTTCTCTTTTTTGGCTGTATCGTAACCTACAGGCAGGTAAAGTGTTCCTGACAGCTCAACACCGTCCTCTCTCATATACCTGATAACCTCTTTGTGAACATTTGCAATACTCTCAAAAGGATTCTCAAAGAATGTTATCTGAGAGAGATTGTCTCCCCTCTTCTTAATGTTTCTGAAATAGTAGTTAGGGAACTCATTTTTTGATTGAATCATTACCAGTACCAATCCTTTTTTAAGATCTTCAATTGATACAATATCTTCTTTTTTATCGGTATATGAAGATTGGTATATTCGCTTATTTTTTAGAGTTTTGAGATTTAGTTCGTCAATAAAAGGGAACTGCCCATCTTTAGTAAATCCGTCTCCGATAAGATATACAGACTCCTTCTCTATTGATACCACCTGGCGGCCGTAAGCATTTCGTGTTGTGTGAAATAATCCCGGATCGGAGTAAACATCCTGTACATTTCTGTCATATAATAAGACAGGCTCTTTACCAGGATCCGAGGGGTTGAAAAGGTATGTTCTTGCATTTCTTGTCTCCTGCCAGCTATCAATAAAAAAGGCGAAGTTATCGTTACCCCACATAACTGTTGAGAATCTTTGTTTAACCTTGCCCATTGTAACAGGAGGGTTGTCAAAAGGGGCTTCCCACTGGAACATCTGGTCTCTGTACTCTATGTTTACAGAAGGATCTCCTCCGTCAAGTGCTTCAACAAAAAAAAGTGTAGCAGGTTTGTCTGCTCTCCAGGACATAGCTCTTCTGCCGGGTCTGGATGCCGAATAACCTCTTGGTATCACTTCAAGAAGAGGAACATTGTTTACCTCTTTTACAAAATTACCCTCAATGTCATAAACCACACTTTTCTGAGGGAATCTGTTCATTGGTACCAGATATGAGTATGGTCTCTCAATTGTGGAGATCATCACATAGTTACCATCAGGAGAGATACTTTCTCCGGAATAGAGTGCTGCATCTTTTAACATGGCAGCCTTACCGCTAATGTCAATTATATAGAGCTGCGACTTAACCAGAATATCAAAATTATCTTCGTCACGCCTGTTCTTTAACAGGTCCTGAAATGTTCTGTTTTGTGACTCTCTTCCATCGCTTAGCGATATAATGGGTCCTGCCGGAAGATCTTTCTTCTCATCAATAAGTTGTGGGCGTTCCAACGGGAGCATTCTTACCAGCAATCTCTTACTATCCTTAAGCCAACTATATGGGTTATTGAGATTGGCATTTACATTTGCGTCCGCAATCATGGAAGCATGTGCCGAAGCGATGTCAACAACCCATAATTCAACACCTTTTGAGGTTGTATTGGTAAATGATATAATCTTTTCATCGGGGGAAAACTGCACATTTGCAATTTGAGGACTTTCAGGCAGATTCTTTACCTGAATCTCTTTGGCATCCGATACTCTCCTTACTTTTATGTTGTTAAAATAATTGGTTGTTGTTGAGATGTTTGTAACAGGATTTATCCTTAATCCTCCCAGTCGCATCTCCTCCTGGCTTAGCTGTTCAAGAGAGCTGTATGTGTCTCTGTAAAGCAGATACATATACTCTTTTCCCGAGTCCATTCTCACCATAGGTGCTCTCTGATAATCAACCAGATCTAATATCTCTTTGGGTGGTTTTTGAAAAGGCAGATTCTCCTGTGCAAATGAACTGCCCGCAGCAGTTATGATTAATGCAATAACGATTAATGCATACAGAAATGTTTTTTTCATATTTTTAAATTTATATGGAAGCAAAGATAAAAAAGGAAATGATTGGTGCTTATCTGTCCCAGAAAATAAACGGCTCTGTCATAAACTGACTTAGCCAGGCTGCAGGGTATTTTAAATCACCTGAGTGTTTTGTCAACAATTGAATAGCATCACTTTTTGATTCTCCGGTTAAGTAAAACAGTGATTTTTTTGCAGATATTATGGGCTTACCCGTCATTGCAATACGCCCCT